>NZ_CBAUBA010000008.1:0-81368 GCF_964796385.1 Aquirufa sp.
CATCCCATTGCGTATCTGGGCGTAAATTGTCCCCTTCAAATAATAATTCTCCCCAACGGTTAAATATTTTCACATTTAGAATTCTTGTCCGAGCCGCATTTAACGGCTGTGGTACAAAACGATCATTCACTCCATCGCCATTGGGCGTGAAAATATTGGGTGCCAAAACGACGGGTAGGCATTTATCTTTAACCTCATATGGTTTATCGTAAATACAACCGTAACTATCACGCACACGCAAATCGTATGTTGTCGCATAGGTGACGTTCAAGGAAGGATTTGTTCCTAAGGGGAATCCTTTTTCTGTCCATAAAAATTCTAAGCTTGCGGGATTTGCAATGGGCCTAAGTTCTAGCAAACGCGTCGGATTATCCATACAAACGCTTGGATCAACTTTAGGAATAAAATTCTCTTTTGTGTAATAACGTAGGTCAATATCGCCTTTAACTTCACAACCCGTCGCATCATCACTAATTTTGACAGCATACGTTCCTTCTGTATTTACTGTGATGGTAGACGTATTTGCCCCAGTACTCCATTCATAGGTAAGGCCAGACAAACCGGGGACCTTATCTAGGATAGCATCCGGAAAGGTAATGTTTCGATTAACGCAAGAAGGTGTTGCGGATGTAGATATAAATAATTTATCCACCCGGCTGCGTAAGGAGAATGGCTTTAAATTTCGAATGTCAAATTCCTCAGCATCGAGAAAATAGCTTCCACAAAGTGTGAGTACTTCGACAACGATAACATACTTTTTAGGGTTTGGTGACTTATCGGGGTAGGAATAATTGATCGATTTTCGGTTTGAAAAATAGGCCTCACGAACAAGCGTTGGGTCTTGCTTGGTAATTCCTAAAATCGGATCGTATACCAAATTCGGCGAGGTTCTTCCCGAATAGGCATTACCAACATAAATAGACCAGTTGGCCCCCGTAATCTCCTTGTCCTTATCCTTGCACTTAGGGGGCTCAGGTAATTTGTAACTATAGGTTGTACCAGAGCAAGATTGCTGTAGTCCGCCACCTCCCGATGGCGTGGGTAGTTGAACAGTAGTAAAACCTCGACCCAAATTTCCCGAACCTGTAAATGTGGTGATATCAAAATTACTAGTAGGCCCAGGAATCGCCAGGCTGGTAAACAACACATTTGGCCGACGAATAAATGCAAACTTAGTCGTGTTTTCAATCGCGATGTAAAGTCGGGCTGAGTTATCAGGGTCCAATTTCAAATCCCCGAGGAGGTCAGTCGTTTCGTAGACAACGAATTTAGTTGCTTCAACATTCGCTGCAGTTAGGTCAAATTGCAAAATTTGGGATTTGATGGTTGATCCATCTCCACGTGTCGTAACATAGAGCACTTTACCGTCAGGTGAAAACGCAACACCATATACTTTTGCAGGCAGCGCACCCAGTTGGATTCGTTTTATAATCCGATTATCAAATTCTCCCGTTAACGTATCAAAGGGCATAATTAAGATTTGGCTTAAACCAAGGGAATCGTTTGCAATGGCCAGCCGATCATTTTTAGGCGAAAAAATAAGTGTTGAATTTGAAGAAAATGAAACATTGTAGGTTAGATTAAATTTGTTTGGCTTAGACAAACCTAAACTATCCAACTTATATCGGTAGATATTTTTGGTGCCTTCTTCGAAGGCATTGATCCAAAAGGCTTTCTCTCCAGCGCTTGTGATTACCAACTTATCCGTTGCCCCGAATGAGCTGATAGGAGTTGCCATTGAAGCTGAGGTAAATGGTACAACTACTGATCCCAAACCGCCGTTTCCAGAGATATCAAAAACACTGTAAAACAGTTGGTTTTTACCACCTACCCGTTTCATCCCAAAAATATAGTATTCAGAATCACATCCAGAGCAAGATTGCTTGGGCAAAATGGCCGTTGCTTGACTCAAATTTGTATCCCCACCTAAATTAGTAATTACGTTTCCGGAAAAAGACTTAACCATATCACCATTGGTATAAATCCCGCCTAAGGAATTATTTGCAGCTTTGATGGGAGCAAATATTAAAGAGGATGATCCTGCGGGGGCATTAAAACCAGGGTCAGGACTAACTGTGGGTGTACCACTCGTAAAGTTAATTTTGTTCCCACTTCCCATACTCCAAAAAGGGCTTCCGGAACCAGAGGAAGGACCGTTGTTTGTTTGGCAATACATCACGCGCAAGCGAGCTTCAGAATAACAGCCGGAAACAATATCTTTAATTTTAACTGAATAGCAACCTTCTTTGTCGACGGTCAATTGGTCTGTAGTTTCGCCATTCGGAAACCAGGTCACACTCAGATTCGATGGATTTGGAAAGCTAGACCTAGGTAAATTTTTGAATGCATTAATCACCGTAGTACCAGAACAAAGCTCTAAGGTGTCTTTGCAGCTGTCATTTCCTAAAAATGTACGAGGCATCTGAGTTATATAAACTTGCTTCGTATGTGGAATGGGAGACCCGACCGTGGGTCTAATCGTCACGCGCACCGTCCGCACACCGGGTCCTGTATAGGTATGAACTGCTGTGGGGGTAGAATACCTCGCACCATCACCCATATCCCAATCAAAAACAGTTCCTGTGGGGTAAATTCCTTCGACATCGCAGACCGTTTCGAGACCTTCTTGTTTTCCTTTACAATCTTGGCATGTCTTTAGGCAGGTATTTCTACATTGAATTTGTCCAAAGGCTGAGCTGAGGCTAGCCAAACAAAAGACAAGAAACAGGTAAAAACGAAACATGGTAAGGCGAAGTATAACGCGAAACAATCACAAAATAAGCCTTTAAATTGGTTTTTGAAAAACGAATCCACTAAATTGCGGGGCTACGCGGTAGACAATGAACAAAAAGAGGCATTTTGCGATCGTATTCTTCATCTGGTTGACTCAAGTTTTCTTGGTTCGAGCGCAGGATCCGCAATTGTCTCAAATGTACGCCGCGCCTTTATTGATCAATCCGGCATTCGCGGGAATTGATAATCAATCGAATGTACATTTTACGCATCGGAATCAGTGGCCTGGGTTAAATGCCAACTATCAATTTTCGGCTATTAGTGCCAATATTGCCTTGGGTAACCAAAAGAGTGGATTGGGGATTATCATGACATCGGATAAGCAATTCATGAATTTGCAAACCACGCAATTGGGGCTTCAATATGGCCACCACATTGACTTAGGAGAAGATATAAGGTTGTCGGCCGGCATCCAAACCGACCTATATATGCGGAGTTTAGATGCTTCCCAATTAGTGTTTGCGGATCAATTTCGATCCATCAATTATGGATTCATGCCCTCCTCGAACGACCCTATACAAACGCAGTTTCGTTCAAAGCATCAGTTTATTGATTTCTCATCTGGCGCCTTATTAAATCTCCGTAATTCGTGGATTAGTTTGACGGCGCATCACATTAATCGGCCGGACAAATCTATTTTTAATGGTACAGATGATCCGTTAAATACCAAATTTGGTATACAGATGGGAACGAAAATTATTTTTGAAGATCCATATTTGAACCGAACGACAAGTAATCCGTGGGCGAATAAAGAGGTGAGTATCAGTCCGGTGGTTCATTATAAAAAACAAGGAAAATTTGACCAGTTGGACATGGGAGCCTATTTAACTGTGTCGCCGTTGGTGGCAGGAGTTTGGTACCGAGGTATTCCTATTTCAAAAACAAATTACAATCGGGAATCCTTAATTTTTCTCTTAGGCTATAGGTTAGATTCTTTTTCGGTTGGTTATTCATTTGACATGACGATTTCGAAATTAGGGTCATCTGCGGGTGGCGCACATGAATTATCAATTGCGTATTTGTTGGATTTAGATTTATCGCGAAGTAAACGAACGAAACTATTAAACAGTAAATTGGCTTGTCCGAAATTTTAGCGAATAACTGACCATTCCCTAAACGAAGCGGTTTGAGACCAAAAAAATTAATAAATTGCATAAATTTTACGTTGACCATATGAAGTTTTTCCAAAAGGCAAACAAATCCCTTTTCCTTGTACTCAGTTTAGTATGCTTGTTGGCCGCTCACCTAGCCACTGCCCAGCAGGTAACTCAGCCCAAACGTAGTGTAGATGAATTATCTGATGAGGAGATTGCCTTGTTTATGGAGCGGGCACAGGCGAGTGGAATGTCTGAATTGCAGATTGAGCAAATGGCAAAGACACAGGGATATACGGCTTCTGATATTTCTAAAATGCGGGAAAGAATGGCCACGGTTGAATCTTCATCAACAGTCACCCCTACTTCAAAATCATCTATGCTTGATCCAATGAATGGGTCTTCTATGCAAGGAATGCAGGGTCTCAACTCGATGTATCAAAACAGTGCATTTGATTTGGATAACCAGCGCATGGCTCCTACAAACTTAAATCGAAAGCGGAGTACGATTGTTCAACCTTCAAAAACCTATTTAGAAAATCCGCTAACTATAGAAGAGCGGAAATTATTAGCCAAGCCATTGGATATCTATAACGATAGTTTAGTAGCGAGCTACAAGAATGTTCAAAAGAAATTGAGTAACGTACTTGATAAAAAAGTATTTGGGGCGACTTTATTTCAAACTGAATTACTAACCTTCGAACCGGACATGCGCATTGCAACGCCCAAAAACTATCAATTGGGTCCAGATGATGAATTAAATATTGCCATTTTTGGAGATGTGTTAGATAACTTTAAAGTCAAAGTAAGCCCAGAAGGAACGGTCAAAATATTAAATATTGCACCCATCTACGTAAATGGATTAACCATTGAGGTAGCTTCTGAAAGAATTATCAGTCGGCTTAGACAATTATACCAAGGCCTCAACAAACCGGGTAGCGGCTCTTCTGCTCAAGTGACATTGGGGAATGTACGCAGTATCAAAGTTACCCTTACGGGAGAGGTTACCTATCCAGGAACGTATACTGTATCTTCTTTAGCCACGGTATTTAATGCTCTTTACGTTGCAGGAGGACCAAGTAAAAATGGATCTTTCCGTAGCATTCGTGTTGTACGGGGAAACAAAGTTGTTCGCACCTTAGACTTATATGACTTTTTATTACGTGCCGATCAGACTAACAATATCCACTTGAATGATCAGGATGTCATCCGTGTAGGAGATTATGAAAATCGGGTTGAGTTAACCGGTGAGGTAAAAAGGCCGATGATTTATGAAATGGTCAAAGGAGAAACATTTAAGGATTTATTACGTTTTGCGGGTGGGTTTACAGAAAAAGCATATACCTATACAATCAATGTACGCAGAAACACCTCGCGCGAGATTCGTTTAATGAATATTACACAAGATAAAGTAGACTCATTTTTGCCAAATAACGGAGACATTTACACGATTGGAACTATTATCGAGCGCTTTGAAAATAAAGTGGAAGTGGAAGGTGCTATTTTCCGACCGGGAATTTATGCCATCGAACCTGGGCTGACAACTGTGAAAGATTTAGTCAAAAAATCGGAAGGCCTACGCGAAGATGCTTTTTTAAGTCGGGCTACCTTAGTACGACGCAAAGAGAATTACGATCCAGAAATTATGTCGATTGATTTAGGGAAAATTTTACGTGGTGAAGCAGCCGACATCCAATTACAGCGCGAAGATGTGTTGAAGGTTTATTCTATTACAAATTTACGTGAGAAGCGGTATGTCAACATTCTTGGTGAAGTGAATCAGCCGGGTGAATTTGAGTACAAAGAAGGAATGCGCGTGGGAGATTTAATTTTGATGTCGAAAGGCTTAAAAGAATCTGCAAGTTTTGCGAATTTAGAAGTGGCTCGTCGGATTATTAATCATGGCGATTCAAACAAAAATGCTGAAAAAATCGAAATCATCAGTTTAACTATTGATGGTAGTTTACAAGTTTCGAATGAAGGAAGCCAAATGGTTTTACAGCCATTTGACATTGTTTCTATTCGTAAAGCTCCAAACTATGAAGAGCAGCGTTCAGTACTCGTTGTTGGTATGGTCAATTATCCAGGAAGCTATGCCATTCAAAATAACAAACAGAAAATTTCAGATATCATCACGCGAGCTGGAGGACTACGTCCCGAAGGCTATTTGGAGGGGGCGAAATTAGTTCGTGGAACAATAACCGTGGGTGTCAACTTAAAAGAGATTTTATCAAATCCTGCCTCTCAAGAAAATCTTCAATTAATGGCTGGAGATGAATTGATGATACCACGCTTATTACAAACTGTTAAACTAAATGGAGCCGTGCAAAACCCATTAGCTGTATCATACAAAGAGAGTTTTACCCTAAAAGATTACGTAGCAGAGGCTGGAGGATATTCCATATTGGCAAACAAAAAACAAATTTATGTTACTTATGCAAATGGAGTTTCGAATCAGATTCGTAAGTTCTTAATTTTCAAAAAGAATCCGAGAATTGAGCCAGGTGCAGAAATCACAATCCCCGCTCTTCCTGAGAGTTCTAAGAAGGGATTGACAGCTGCTGAAGCAATTGGTTTAACTTCAAGTTTTATCTCAGTTGCACTAACCTTGATTACGTTAATTAATAATTTACCTAAATAATCGTATGTCTACAGAAAATAATATCCAAGAAACTGGAGAGATTTCGATCAATTTTGGTGAAATCTTTAAGTCTTTAAAAAATAATAGCCTATTAATTTTATTGATATCAGTCATATTTACAAGTATTGGAGGTCTCTATTCATTTACTCTTGATAACGAGTATGAATCAGTAGCAAAAGTACTCCCTGAAAGTACAGCAAATTCAGGATTATCAGGAAATCTTGGTGGATTATCATCACTTGCTGGACTAGCAGGAATTAGTCTAGGGAATGGACAAAGTAATGGAGATCTATTAACTCCAGGCCTTTATCCGAATATTATACAAAGTAGCCCATTTTTAAGAGAGTTAATCGTACAAAAATTATACAATCCAAAGACGAAATCTTGGGGTACAGTAAAAGATTATTTAAACCAAGACAATTCCAATGCTCCTATACTTTTCTTTAAAGAGAAAAAATCAACAAAGGTGTTGGATAAAGTAATACCATTGCGCGGAATGTCATCTGATTTATTGGCATTAAGTCCAGCAGAAACTAACGCTATGGGAATATTAAAAACTGCTATAAAAATTGAAACTGATAAAAAATCTCCGGCAATTTTAATCTCGGCTAAATTCAATGACCCATTAGTAGCAGCTAATATGACAAGTTTGATTCAGAATCAATTAACAAAATACATAATTAGCTATCGTACGGAAAAGTCGCGTAAAGAGATGCAATTTCTTCAAGCAAGACAAAACGACGCGAGAAAACGGTATGATTTAGCGCTATTTTCACTATCAAATTACAAAGACCAAAATAGAAATGTGTTTAAATTTGTAGCCAGGGACCAAGAAAAGAAACTACAATATGAAGTTGACCTGGCATTTAATATTTATTCAACACTCTCAAGCCAACTAACTGAAGCTAAAATAAAGATTCAAAAAGATACTCCATTGTTTAAAATATTAGAACCTGCCCAAGTTAATCCATCAAAAGTAAGCCCAAACCGAACATTGATAACACTAGGAGCCATGTTCTTTGGATTATTCATTTCACTCATTATCGTATTCTTCAAATCCGTAAACCTCAAAGAACTTCTAAGCTAATCCCTTCCGGAAAGCCCATAAAAAAAGCCGAATCTCTCGATTCGGCTTTTTTGTTATTTCAAGGTTCGTTTCACCTCTTTCATTTCGTAGCATTCTAAAAGGTCACCCACCTCAAGGTCATTAAACCCTTTGATCGACATACCACATTCATACCCAAATTTAACTTCCGCTACATCATCTTTGAAACGCTTCAAAGCTGAAATCTCCCCATCGTGAATCACGACAAAGTCACGAATCACACGAATCTTATGCGCACGTTTAACGGTACCATCTAACACGTAGCAACCCGCCACCGTACCAATCTTCGTAATTTTAAACACATCACGAACCTCAATATTGGCTGTATTAACCTCCTCAAATGCTGGGGCCAACATACCCTCCATCGCGGCCTTTATCTCATCAATCGCCTGATAGATAATCGAGTAATTGCGAATTTCAATTTGCTCGGTTTCTGCCAACTTACGCGCATTTTGGGACGGACGAACCTGGAACGCAATAATTACCGCATCGGAAGTTGACGCAAGCGCCACATCCGACTCAGAAACCTGACCCACACCTTTGTGAATAATTCGAACCTGAACTTCTTCCGTAGATAACTTTAATAAGGAATCCGAAAGCGCTTCCACAGAACCATCCACGTCACCTTTGACAATCACATTCAACTCGCGGAAGGTACCTATCGCCTTCCGACGACCAATCTCCTCCAAGGTAATGTGCTTGCGGGTACGCAACGATTGCTCCCGTATAATTTGCTCACGCTTATTCGCGATTTCGCGCGCTTCACGCTCATTCTCCAAACAAATCAACTTATCCCCCGCCTGTGGCGCGCCATTTAATCCCAATACTTGTACCGGAGATGATGGGCCTGCCTTTTTGATTTTATTTCCATGGTGATCAAACATTGCCTTCACACGACCATAATTGTCGCCGGCCAACATCATATCGCCCACATGTAACGTACCGTCTTGAACCATCATCGTCGTTACATACCCACGACCCTTATCCAATTCAGCCTCAATAACGGAACCAATTGCTTTCTTGTTTGGATTAGCGGTTAATTCAAGCATTTCTGCTTCTAATAAGACCTTCTCCAACAAGTCATTGATACCTAAACCGGATTTAGATGAGATTTCTTGGCATTGGTATTTACCACCCCAATCCTCCACTAACATATTCATGGCAGCTAACTCCTCACGTACTTTGTCGGTGTTCGCCCCATCCTTATCCACTTTCGAGAACGCAAAGACGATCGGCGCACCGGCAACCATCGCGTGATTGATAGCCTCCTTTGTTTGTGGCATGACCGAATCATCCGCCGCAATTACAATAATAACAATATCCGTCACCTTCGCACCACGCGCACGCATCGCCGTAAAGGCTTCGTGACCCGGTGTATCTAAAAACGTAACTTTCTTTCCAGATTCAGTCTCAACCGAATAAGCACCTATGTGCTGCGTAATTCCTCCCGCTTCACCCGCAGTAACCTTCGACTTACGGATATAATCCAATAAGGAAGTCTTACCATGGTCAACGTGTCCCATAATCGTGACGATCGGAGCACGCGGCAATAAATCGGCTGGATCATCAGGAATATCCAATTCAACCGCATCAATTTCTTCCTCAGCTGAAATAAATTGAACCTCATATGCAAACTCATCCGCAATAATCGTAATCGCTTCAGCATCCAAACGCTGGTTAATCGAAACGAACATACCCAAACTCATACATGTTGAGATAACCTCATTCACTGAAACATCCATCAAGGATGCCAAGTCACTCGCAGAAACGAATTCCGTAACACGCAAAACTTTTGCCTCCTCATCCTCAGCCATTTGACGTGCTTCCTCCGCATCCGCACGCTCACGACGCTTCACGCGACGCTTATCAGCACCAAAACTTTGCTTATTCGTTGCTCCTTGCAAACGAGCCATCGTAGCCTTAATCTGCTCTTGAATATCTTTATCCGATAACTCTTCCTTTACACCCGGTTTTGCCCCCGGCGCTGGCTTCTTACCAAAATCTTTACGGGCATTATTATTGTTGGCATTATTTTGAGCCCCCGGTGCAGGACGTGTTTGATCATTCGCTACTGGCTTCTTCTCTTCCTTAATGATACGCTTACGCTTATGCTTACTTCCTCCGCGGTCATTGTCAACCGGCAACTCAATCTTACCTAAAACAGTTAAACCCTTTAATGTTTCCCCTCTAGCTTCAATCAACTCAATTACCTCAGGTGGAAGGGATGCTAAATCCATTTCAGCCAATAGTTCTGCCGGAATAACCATTTCCTCCACCACTTTTGGTGCCTCTACGATCGGCTCAGGAGCCTTCTCCTTAGGGACAGGCTTAGCAACTGGTTTCACGGCAACAGGATTTCCTTTCTTATCTAAATCAATTTTACCTACTACCTTTAAACCAAATGGCTTTTCTTCAGCAACAGGCTCAAGCTTAGGCACTTCAACCACCACTTCCTTAACAGGTTCTGGTGCAGGCGCCTCCGCGACTGGTGCCGGTACTTCTTCAACCACTGGCGTAGGCTTCACCTCAATAGGAGCAGCAACCACAACAACCTCCTCCTCCATTTTTTTGGGCGCTTCCGTCTGCTCTAAAATTTGGCTGACGCCATATTCCTTCGCCACTAAAGTCAATTGCTCAAAATTTAGCTTCGCATTTGGATTATTGTCGACCTTATGACCTTTAGCAGAAAGAAACTGAAGGATCGTAGACGTTCCAACGTTTATTTGTTTTGCTACAAGGCTCAATCGCATTGTTTTCTCTTCTGCCATATAAATAATTACAAAATACTAATTCGTCAATGTTACATCTTACTCAAACTCTGAACGCAATACAGCCAACACATCCTCAATCGTTCCCTCTTCCAATTCCGTTCTACGCTCCAATTCCTCTTTTGATAAAGCCAAAACTTGTTTCGCCGTATCCAATCCAATCTTATGAAGTTCAGCTAATATCCAAGCCTCAATCTCATTAGAGAATTCTGTTAATTCTACATCCTCATCATCCAACTCATCCTTAGGGACATCACGGAAAACATCAATTTCATAACCCACTAACTTACCAGCTAACTTAATGTTTTGACCCCCACGACCGATCGCCATCGACACTTGATCCGAATTCAAATAAACCGAAATACGGCGACGCTCCTTGTCTATCGCCATCGAATTTAACTTCGCTGGACTCAACGTACGTGCCACCAATAACTCCAAATTATCCGTGAAGTTAATCACGTCAATATTTTCATTTTGTAATTCACGCACAATGCCGTGAATACGAGACCCCTTCATTCCCACACATGCTCCTACTGGATCAATGCGGTCATCAAACGACTCAACAGCCACCTTCGCACGTTCACCTGGTTCACGAACAATCTTGCGAATCGATATCGTTCCATCATAAATTTCCGGAATCTCCTGCTCAAATAATCGCTCTAAAAATACCGGGGAAATACGTGACAAAACGATGCGCGGTGTTCCATTCGACATCTCTACCTTGTGAATAATCGCACGAATCGTCTCACCTTTCTTAAAGCGGTCCTTCGAAATCATTTCTGATTTTGGCAAAATCAATTCATTGTCCTCATTGTCCAATAAAATCAACTCACGACCTAAAATTTGATATACTTCAGACGTGACTAATTCGCCAACTAAATCTTTATACTTATCAAAAAGACCTTCTTTCTCAATGTCTTTGATACGTTGGATCAATGTCTGACGCGCAGTTTGTACGACACGCCGACCGAAGTCCTCCAACTTAATCAATTCAGCCACCTCTTCACCAATCTCAAAATCTGGCTCAATCAACTTGGCATCCGCCAAAGGTATTTTATCAAAATCCCAAATATCCTCGGAATTGTCATCTACGATCTCGCGCGTACGCCACATCTCTAGGTCACCACTTTCGGGGTTAATAATGACATTAAAATTCTCATCAGAACCGAATTTCTTACGAATCATCGTACGAAATACTTCTTCCAATACCGCGATCATGGTCGGCTTATCAATGTTCTTTTCCCGAGCAAAATCTGAAAATGACGAAATTAATTCAACACTATTCATTGCTATCCTTACGTTTTTTTATTGAAATGATACTTGAACTCTTATTTTATCAACTGCCTGCAACGGAAACCATGTAGGCTCTTTTGCCACAACAGCACGATGTTTAACTGTTTTTTCGGTCAAAACCTGAATCGCATCAGCCGTATGCCCTTGCAACTCGCCCACCACCGGATCTCCCTCCTTCAACCAAACTTTCACTTTACGACCCGCATTTTTCTCAAACTGCCAGCCCTGTGTCAACGGAAAATCCAATCCCGGCGATGATACCTCTAAATTATACGCTTCCTCAATCCACGCTTCCTCCTCAATATGATGACCCAATTTCCGACTCAATAAAGCACATGCTTCAATCGTCACCCCCTCCATCGTATCCACCAAAATGGTCACCAAAGAACGCCTAGCACCAATCGTAACTTGTAGGTCCACCAAAAAAATGGGGCCCGCTCCGATATACTCCTGAATCCACGCGTTAATCTTTGTCTTTAAGTCTACCATCAATGCATTGAAAACAAAAAGAGGGATTAAAAACCCCTCTTCTTTCTTAAATTTCCGATGCAAAGATAAATAAATATTTCAATAAACCAAGAAATAGATCTGTTTCGCACATAAAACAGCCTTATCTAGGGCAAGTATCTTTACTAAAATTCGTTACTTGCGTTCCCATTTTATTTGATTACTAGTGTCAAAAAGTCTTTTCCTTTATTTCTTATTTTTCACTTGCACAGCTTATGCCCGCTCTGACCGCTTTCCCATACCCCCCAATTCAAGCATAAGACTCTTTTACATCCAACGAAGCTCCAATGCAAATACCGTTATTTATGATGCAAATCTACTCCCAAACAAAACACTAAATCCCAAAGATCCCGTATATACTTACTGGATTCGCTATGCTGAAAAGGGCCAAAAAGAAGAATTAAGCACCATTCAACGCACGTTAGCCTACGGCCTATACACTAACCCAATCTCCACCGAATCCAACACCTACGAAGGATATTTTCTAGCTTACCGAAAACGTAAATTTGTTGTCAAACTAGATACCAAAGGAAGTCCCATCGCACTGTTTCCAATCAACAATAAACTTCAAATCCTTAAACGCGTTTATGTGCACGTCAATGAATCTAATTTGATGCCAAGCGTGAACTACATTGAACTTTTTGGCAAAGATCCCGTTACAGGAAAAGACGTCTACGAACGCTTTATCCCTTAAAATCGAAAAATCAAACTCGACTGCACATTCGTGGGCTGACCAGCATATCCCACTAACTCTACGATTCGCTGGTTTAACACATTCTTCGCCATGACTTGTACCTTCCACCGACTAGAAAACGCGTACGAAGCCTGTAATTCCATCCATACATAACTAGGCAAATCCACCCCACGCGTGGTGTAGGTTTCATCATCAAAATAATAATCACGGCGTTCGCCAACGTATTGCGCGAATAAACTAACATTCAACTTAGTTGAAATTTGATAAGCTAAACGTGTGGAAAACTGGTGTTTGGGCCGACGAATCAACGAGGAATAGGTCGAATCTGTGGTTCCTACGATACTTTGAATATTACCACGGAGATAGGTATACGATCCTGTGGCAGAAAATTTAGCAGACGTATATTTAAATTCGGCTTCGATGCCTCGTGTTTGTTGTTTGGCAAAATTCGCATAGCGACCATAAGGCTCTACCGTCAATGATCGGAAAACGATCCCATCGCGAACGTTATTTTGAAAGGCCACAATACGACCTGACCATTGGCCCGCCGACTGCTCTAAACCCAACTCCCAAGTTTCGCCATACTCAGGCTTTAATGATTTGTTTCCATATGGGGAATACAATTGATACAAGGAGGGAGCTTTAAAACTCGTGGCATAATTGGCAAAAACCTTTGATTTAGAATTTGGAAGCCAATACGGGTTTACATTATAAGTAAGCGATTGGCCAAATAACGAATGCGAATTCCAACGAAAACCTGCCTCAAACCCAGCTTTTTCGCTCTGCTTTTGTAACGTAAAATAACTACCCCAAAGTTGGATTTTGGCTAAATTCGATTGGATCTCAGGCGAATCATACCGACCATAAGCACTGATTGAAAAATCGGCCTGATCTGTGGACTGTTGGCGCAACTCCGAACCAACCAGCCCAATCAACCCATAAGGCAAACGCCATTTGGCATATATTTCAGCCCCCTGATTCGTGCCCGAGTAGGTCGATTCATTGTAATTAGAATAGGCGTTCTCGGGGATATACAAGGAATCATTCCGAAAATTACGTCGGGTGATATCATGAAAAACACGTAAAAATATATCCCCAGTCGTAAACTGCGTATGCCATTGACCTCGGACGGCGTGATTTGAAGCAGTGGAGGTATAGTCCAAATCATCGCTAAATGGACCGGCATCTAAATTTCCTTTGTATTTTTCACCTTGGTAACTAAGGTCCCAATCACTTCGTTTACGCACCATACTACTTAATCGAACCCGTACATTTTGCTGATTAAAACCATCTTTTTCGGCTTGATCCGCAGCGGCCGAAAACCCATTGGTTGATGTATTTTGAGCGCTTACACCTACCTGTACTTGACCTACTTTTCGTTGCAATTGCACGGACTGAGCATGCGTACCAAGTCCACCACCTTGCAATGTAATGGCATTGCTCGATCGATCTGTGACTAAATTAATGACGGCTGCCATCGCATCCGAGCCATATAATGTCGACTGCCCACCTTTCATGATTTCAATACGTTCCAGATTTGCCAAATTAATTAAATTCCAATCCATCACCGATGAAATATGGGAAGGGTCATTTGCTGGAAATCCATCAATTAATAATAAAACATGGCCCGTATTTGCCCCACGAACATAAATTTCTTGATTTGTACCTGGAGCACTTCGTGAACCCACAACTGAAATACCTACCGTCTCTTGTAAAAGTTCCCCCAACCCTTTTCCTAGGCTTGCCTGGATTTGCTGACGCGAAATGATGGACACGACTTTCCCTGTCTGCGCAAGTTTTGCTGGGAATTTACTGGCTGATACTTGAACTTCGGCTAATGTGGAATCAGTGAAGTATTTTGTTTGCCCATGCATGGAATGATACCCACACAGGAATAGCGTAGCGATTGCAATCGCTGATTGTAATTTTAACATGTTTTTGCCCAAAGGGCGTGAAAATAAAAAGGTAATCGAACGCTCGACCCCAGCTCATCCACCGTAAAACAGGGTCAAGGATCATTTAAGGCAGGTCTCCTGACTCACTTTCGATTCTTTTCCGTCTTCCCAGCCGAAGCCAGTGACATGAGGTAGAAAAGCATTTTGAAAGTTTACAGTTGCGGGGACAGTTCCAGCATTTCACTGAATTCCCTATTAAGCAGCAAATCACGGATGATTTGGTACACCTTAAACTGATGCAAACTTAGTATATTTTATCTAGAAATTGATTTTTATTCCAACTTATCAACTTTGTACTCTGTCAATTCCCAAATAATTAACTTCTTTGTACCCTAAACCTACCCACATGGAAACAGTGACCCGATGCCTTTGGCCCGGAAATGACCCGCTTTACCAATCCTATCATGACCAAGAATGGGGAAAGCCATTGCATGATGACTATGCACTTTTTGAATTACTCATTTTAGAGGGTTTTCAATCCGGCTTATCTTGGATCACCATTCTGCGCAAAAGAGAATACTTTCGAGAGGCATTTGAAAATTTTGATTTTCAAACCTTGGCTAACTGGTCTGAAGAAGCACTCGAAAAGCAAATGCAAAATCCATTGATTATCCGAAACCGACAAAAAATCTGGTCTGTCCGGACGAATGCGCAAGCATATATTCGAATTCAGGAAAAATTTGGTAGCTTTGACCGATTTATATGGGCTTTCGTGAACGACAATCCCATTCAAAATCATTTCACTATACATGAGGCTTTGCCAGCAAGCACCGAATTATCGGAGCGATTAAGCAAAGAGTTGAAGAAATTGGGATTCAAGTTTGTGGGGCCCACCATCTGCTACGCATTTATGCAAGCGGCCGGTTTAGTGAATGACCATGTAAAAAGCTGTTTCTGTTACTCGAATAGATAATATGAATTCAAGGATCGTTATCATACCGACCTACAATGAGATCGAAAACATCCAAGCCATCATCGAAAAGGTGTTGAGCCTGAAGCCTGTTTTTGATTTATTGATCGTAGATGATGGATCCCCCGATGGAACTGCTGCAGAAGTCAAGCGATTACAAGCATTGCACCCGGACCGCATACATTTAGTGGCACGTAAAGGAAAACTAGGATTAGGTACCGCCTATATTGCCGGATTTAAATATGCATTGGATCAGGGTTATGCATATATTTTTGAGATGGATGCCGACTTCTCGCATAATCCAGATGATTTGGTTCGTTTACATCATGCTTGTCACGAAGAAGGAGCATATATGTCAATAGGATCACGGTATATCAAAGGCGTAAATGTGGTCAATTGGCCTATGGGACGCGTTCTGATGTCATATTTTGCAGGTTATTACGTACGATTCATTACCGGCATGCCTATTCAAGATGCTACAGCGGGGTTTGTTTGTTACCGCAGAAACGTATTAGAGACAATCCCGTTAGACCAAATCAAATTCATTGGGTATGCATTTCAAGTTGAAATGAAATTCACGACCTGGAAATATGGATTTAAAATGATTGAGGTTCCCATCATTTTCACCGACCGGACAAAGGGTACGAGTAAGATGTCGGCGAATATATTCAAAGAGGCAATTTTTGGGGTTATTCAGTTAAAAATTAGCAGTTTGTTTAAGCGTTACCAAGCATCGTAATGGACTACTCAATCTTAAAATCACTGCATATTATATTTGTTGTCAGCTGGTTTGCTGGCCTATTTTACCTTCCCCGCTTACTCGTTTATCATGCGGAGGCTCAAAGCAAAGAGCCAAACGAGAAAGCTATTTTATCAGCTCAGTTTTCCAAAATGGAGAAACTGCTATTTAACGCCATCATGATTCCGGCGATGTTTTTGACTTGGATAACGGGATTGATTTTAATTTACCTAGCATGGTGGGATTCATTCGCCTCGCACACCTGGTTACATCTCAAATTGAGTTTCGTTGTGGGCATTACAATCTTCCACTTTGTTTGTCGGCATTTCATTCGCCAATTCCAACAAGGAAATTTTATCATTTCTGGGCCTCAATTGCGAATGTTCAATGAAATTGCAACGATACTTCTTGTGGCCGTGGTGTTTCTTGTGGTCGCGAAAAATACCTTGGATATGATTTATGGGTTGGTGGGGTTTGTCATTTTTGCCATTGTAATTATGGCGGCCGTAAAAATCGTTCGGAAATATCGGACTAACGCATAGCGCGATCCATATCTCGTTTCACATCCTTCTCTTTAATATCATCTCGTTTATCGAATGTTTTCTTTCCTTTGGCTAAGGCAATATTCAATTTGGCATAACCCTTATCTGATATAAATAGGCGTGTAGGAATAATCGTCAAACCTACATTTTTCAGTTCCTTTTGCAGCTTGGCTAATTCGCGTTTGGACAATAAAAGTTTGCGATCACGTAAAGGATCATGGTTGTAATGTGTCCCTTCATCGTAGGCTGAAATATGCATATTGCGCACAAACAATTCCTCTTGAAAGAAAACACAATAGCCATCGGTTAGATTCGCTTTGCCTTGTCGGATCGATTTAATCTCTGTGCCAGTCAATACCAAGCCTGCCGTAAACGTATCCAAGAATGCATATTCGAAGGATGCGCGTCGGTTTTTAATTTCGACTTGTTTTTGAATTTTTTCTTTGGCCATGTTAAAACAAAAAGGCCACACAGCACAAACTGCGTGGCCTTCAAAACAAATAATTGATTACTTATTCCCTTTCTTAGCTGCGTATTCTTTGTTAAGACCGTCTACTAATTTTTGGGTTACATCTACTGAGGCATCAGCGAATAAAATACCGCCACCTACTTTCGAATAGCCCAAAACGAATTCATATTTATTTTCCTTGTTAACTTTTAAGACATATTCACGAATGTTGTTGTATAACTCTTCGTTTTTCTTCGCTTGCTCTTGTCCTAATTCCGCTTGCTTTTCTTGTGAATATTGCTGCAATTCTGCTCCTTTCTTCTTCAAGGTCATATCAGCAGCTTGTAATTGTGCTTGTGTCATTGCCGAAGCACGCTGTTGGATCGCTTGCAATTCAGCTTGCAGCGCACGCTCTTTTTGACCTAGGTCAACTTGCAAACGGTAGCCCTTATTTTCAAATTCTTTTTGTGCGTCTTTGTAAAACTGATAATTCGTTAATAACGAGTCGGAGTTAACAAACACGATGCGCTTTCCATCTGCTGTCGTTGCGCTAGCACTTCCACTTGTGCTTGGCTTAAATAATGAATAGCCTACTGCTATTGTCAAAATGGCTAACCAAACGTAAGCGATACTTGGATTTTTCACGAGATTAAATTTTTATTTTAAAAGAATGGTAAATATACAATGTCAAAATTGATTGTCCTAAAATTTTATTATTTCTGTCTTAAACGAGCGCCTGCCCAAACCCACAGTCCGGTTGTTAAACCACCTATGATTCCGGTCACCACATATAAAAGAGAAACTTGGCCCTTCAATGGTAGCAACTCCGCCATGCGCCCAGGTAGGGTACTCGGATGTCCCAATACCGTATAATAGGCCGTAATTACCCACAAAATAAACCCTGCCAAGAAGCCAACGATAAAAGAACCTTTTGTTTTCATGCCAACGATATACGCGATAACAGCCGCAGAAATACCCATGGCATACCAAGGTAAATACATACCAATTAAGGCACCCACAACAACAAAGACTAGAATTAATCCAAGCGAATATTTCATACTATTGAACAGATAAAGTTAATTTTTTACGAATTCTATTTGTTGGCTCTGTTGGCTTATCTAAATAAAGCAACGGCTTTAATTCCCCTTTGGCCCATGTATCTATTAAGTCATCATAATGCGCACTACCTGGATTCCCAGATTGTCCACCTGGGTAAATTCCAAAGGCCTTTGGGGTGCCTTTCTTTGACAATTCAACAATAAAACGCCATGATGGCCCTGTTTTGGTCGTTGTAGCATTGACCATTGTACCTCCACCTCCCACTGGAATATGTAGGCGACTTAGCGCATCCATTCCTGGTATTAAATGCCGCACACCTGTTTCTTTGTGTTTATTCCAAGCCCACTCATTACCCATGGGACCGTGGTGTTTAGTTAAGGAATCCAATGCTGCTTGAAATGAACTTGAGATAATATCCTGCATTGTTTCTTTTTTGCCCTTTGTCAAAACATTATCCCACCAGCGGGCCGTTCCTTCTTGTTCAATCAAATGAATCGTGCGATCCATATCAGGCCGATTCATTGGCGCTTTTTCATTTGAAGCAAATTCATCATCCCAAAGGAATGATTGCAAAGTGATTACCCAGGTTTCAAAAATAGTAGCTCCAATCGACTCAGCAGAATTTTGCAAATTCCATCGCTTTAATTCATCGATAGCTTTGCTATTGGAGCTAACCTGTGCAAGCAAAAGTGGCAATAGTTTTCTTGCCCGAATGTTAAAGTTGTCATTTTGTAAACCGCGCAATGAGTCAATGGTGATTTTACTCATGGCCGTAAGACGCTCATTGATGCGCCTTCCGCGCTCAGAAGGGGCATATTGCCAACCCATGTAATAGGGATAAGAGGCATCTGTAGAAAATTGATTTGCTGAACTTACGAAACCGCGTGCAGGATTTTTAACATGTGGATTGTGCGCATGCGGGATGAATCCTTGCCAGTCGGCAGCGGGATCAGTTCCATCCATCAAATATTTTCCATGCAACTTCGACTTCAACGGAAACTTCCCGTTTACCCACAGCGCGATATCACCTTCATTACTCGCAAAAACAAAGTTTTGTGCGGGGGCTGAATAATAACTGAGGGCCTGGGTGTAATCGGTGTAATTTTTAGCCCGATTAAGTTGATAGAAAGTAGTTAATTCTTGAGATTTTTCATGTGCAATCCAGCGTAAGGCATGGCCAACAGGGATGTTGGATTTGAACGCTTTTTCATGACTCAAGTAAACGACTGGGCCGTGGTGTGTAAAGAAAACCGTGTCCACAAAATCCTTTTTGCCTTTAATCTTGAATGTTTCAATCCGAAGTTTTGTTTTTTTCCATTGACCGCCGTGCCAGTACTCGAGTTTGGAAGCGTCTTTGAATTTAACTTGATACCAATCAAGCACATCTGAGCCTACATTGGTTACGCCCCATGCGATGTCCTTGTTGAAACCTGTAATCACATTCGGTGTTCCGGGCATAGTCGATCCATATACATTCACACCTGGGGCAACTAATTGAACTTGATACCAAATCGAAGGAAGTGATAAAGTTAGATGTGGATCATTAGCCAAAATTGGCATACCAGAAACCGTTTTATTTCCGGAAACAGCCCAGTTATTCGAGCCAATGTTCGGGTCTTTTTCGGGTGTTTGCATAGCACTTGCTAAACCCATAAAATCTTTGGGAGCTGCTGGAACGGGAACGGGTTTGAAATCAAGCGGGGTGCCGCTCGGAATAATCGGACTTTCTTCAAAGGGATAATTTGGGAATAAATTCTCTGCAACTTCACGACCGTATTGGCGTAAAATCTTAGTCATTTTTAAGTCATCCGTACCAGATGCTAATACAAAAGACATATTCTTTAGAAACAAAGCACTTTTAATGGGGGTCCAAGGTTCTGGTTGGTAGTTTAACAACTTGTATTCAAGGGGGAAATCTCGCTCCGATAAGCTCGAAATATAGGCATTGATTCCATCCGAATAAGCTTCTAAAGCGACCTTTGAAAGTGGATCTGCTTTCATTCCCTCAAAAGATTGCTCGGCACCATAAACGGAACCCATGCGGCGCTGAAATTGGTCAGACGCTAAACCTTTTTCTCCTACAATTTCAGAAATACGTCCCCCCGCAAAATGCGTTTGAAATTCCATTTGCCACAAACGGTCTTTGGCGGTCAAATAACCTTGAGCTAAAAATAAATCGTGATCATTTTCGGCAAAAATATGCGGGATTCCCATTTCATCGTAGACCACCTTAACAGGTTTTTGCAAACCCGGAATTTGCAAATTTTCTTCTGTTGGCTCCCCCGACTCAGGCGCTTCCGCATTGACCCAAAAACCATGAAATGGACTGAGAAATTTACCGAATGGCGGGATGGTACCCCAAGAATTTGACAAAACGTATGTTACACAAAGGGTGATCAGCAACGGGAATACCTTTTTAACTAAGTTCATAGAAACGATTGATGATGAACGATAAATTTTCTAAGATTTTTTTTACTTTTAGAAAGGCAATTTTACGCAATTGTCGAACAACCAACAAATAAATTACTTTTAATTACATTTCGCCAACAACGTTACTACATGAAAAGAAGACAATTTCTGCAATCAGCGGGCCTTATGGGGGCTGCTAGTACAATTTCCACGGGTCAAAGCTTAGAACCAATCATCATTGCAACCTGGAAAAATGAGGCAGGAACAAAAGCTGGTTGGGACAAAATTATGCAAACTGGAAAGGCGTTAGATGGCGTTGAAGCAGGTGCGTGGGTACCTGAGGCGAATCCGGAGGAGACAACGGTTGGTTACGGGGGTTATCCAGACCGAGATGGGCATGTGACTTTAGATGCGTGCATTATGGATCACTTGGGAAATGCGGGATCAGTTACCTTTTTGGAAGGAATCATGCACCCGATTTCGGTTGCAAGGGCTGTCATGGAAAAAACTCCGCACGTTATGCTTTCGGGTGCAGGTGCTTTGCAATTCGCCTTATCACAGGGATTTAAGCAACAAAACTTATTGACCGAAAAATCTAAAAAAGCGTGGGAGGCGTGGAAAAAAGAATCAAAATACGAAACGAAAGTAAATATTGAGCGACATGATACGATAGGCTTATTAGCCCTCGGAAAATCAGGCGAAATCGCGGGGGCTTGTTCTACGAGTGGCATGGCATTTAAAATGCATGGTCGCGTGGGTGATTCGCCGATTATTGGTGGAGCGGTTTTTTGCGATGATGAAGTTGGTGGTGCTTGTGCCACAGGATTAGGAGAATTTGTGATGAAGACGCTAGGTTCCTTTTTGATTGTGGAGTTTATGCGGCAAGGTATGTCGCCCCAACAAGCCTGCGAGGCGGCTATTATGCGGATTGTGAAGCGTTATAAATATCAAGAATTCCAGGTGGGCTATCTTGCCCTAAACAAAAAAGGGGAATATGGCGCTTATTCTATTCAAAAAGGGTTTAATTTCACAATTACGAAAAATAACGTCACGCAAGTAATTGAAAGTGGCTATTACATGTCCTAGACTTATGGAAAAAAAAGCGACCAATAAGAAAAAGTTTTTGGTAGAAGTTGCCTGGGAAACGTGTAATCAAGTAGGTGGAATTTATACCGTCATTCGTACCAAAGTACCTGCCATGGTGGAGAAATGGGAACAAGACTATTTGCTTTTGGGACCCTATTTTACGCAAACTGCTGCAGCAGAATTTGAGCCCTTAGCCATCGACGAAGAAACTGCGGTTGGCCAAACCATTAGCTGGATGCGCAACTTAGGGTTGGAGGTTCATTATGGCAATTGGCTCATCACCGGTAAACCGAAAATTGTGCTTTTTGACATTGCTTCGCTCATGAAAGACGTGGACGAAATCAAAGGACGCATTTGGGAAAATCATAAAATTTCGACCTTGGGTGTTGAGGACTTGGTCAATCAAACAGTTGTTTTTGGTGAGATGATTCGACTTTTCTTAAGTCAATTAGCGACTGAAAATAAGGCCAAAAAAGACATTATCGTTCATTTTCATGAATGGATGGCCTCCACGTGTATTCCTGATTTACGTAAAGAAAAAGTAAAAATAGCGACGGTTTTTACCACCCACGCGACCATGTTGGGGCGCTACCTGGCCGGAAACGTTCCCAATTTCTACGATGTTTTGGACAAGTTTGATTGGCTTAAAGAGGCCAAACATTATGGAATTGAGGCGCAAGCTTCCTTCGAACGTGCAGCGGCTCAAAAAGCGGATGTATTGACGACCGTTTCGGATATTACTGCGAAAGAATGTGTTGCATTCTTGGGTAGAATTCCTGAATTAATTTTGCCAAACGGCTTAAACATTCAGCGTTTTGCGGCGCTCCACGAGCACCAAAACCTGCATTCCCTTTACAAAAAACGTATTTCGGATTTTGTTATGGGCCACTTCTTTCAAAACCAACCATTTGATTTAGAACAAACCTTGTATTTGTTTACTTCGGGGCGCTTTGAATATTCGAATAAAGGATATGATTTGACACTGGATGCGTTAGAGATTTTGAATCGGAAAATGAAAGAATCTGGTTCTCGTAAGACGGTGATTATGTTTTTTATCACCAAACAACCTTACCATTCGATCGACCCAGAAGTTTTGCATTCCCGAGCGGTCTTAGACGAAATTCGCGAAAACTGCCAGGCTATTGAAAAGGAAGTTGGCGAGAAATTATTCCAAGCCTCCGCTGCCTCTAAAGATTTATCATTACCTGATTTAAATGATTTTGTAAACGAATACTGGCGATTACGTTTACGAAGGACCGTTCAAACATGGAAAACAAATGCGCGGCCCAAAGTGGTCACGCATTTACTCAAGCAAGAGGACGATATTATTCGAAATTTGCATCGGACAAATTTGTTGAATAATGAAGAGGATAAAGTGAAAGTGGTTTACCATCCCGATTTCATTGTCTCGACCAATCCGTTGTTTGGTCTTGATTATGGCCAATTTGTACGTGGTTGCCATTTGGGTGTTTTCCCTTCCTATTATGAACCTTGGGGCTATACGCCGCTCGAATGTATGGCACGCGGTGTGCCTACGGTTACGTCTGACTTATCGGGTTTCGGGGATTACATGATGCAAATTATGCGCGATTATGAACAATGGGGTGTGAGTGTGGTGAATCGAAAAACGCAGAACTACCAAGAATCTGCAGAGCAATTGGCGAATTTACTTTTCAAATTCGTCCAACAAAGTCAGCGGGATCGCATCACGCAGCGTAATCGAGTAGAGAGTATTGCGGACACATTTGATTGGTCAAATCTGCGGGGTTATTACGACACAGCACATGAACTTGCGGTATTGAAAAAGCGCAAATAAATTATCAGTTTTTGAGGTTCAAAAATCCTCAGATCCCCTTACCTTTGGCAATCCTCCAAGGTTTGCCAAAGGTAGGTGGGAAATGTGCTTCAGGGCCTCGCGTTTCGACAAAGGCATCAACTCATTTTCTTCGACAAATTCGTGCACCCAGTCGGCATCTGTCCGCGCATATTGCCGTAAAATCCAACCAATTGCTTTTTGAATAAAAAATTCTTTAGAAGAATTCAAGGCTAGAATCACCTGAGCTAAAAGCACCAAATCAGTTTTTGATTTATAGCCCAACTGAAATAAAATACAGAGTCGTTGGTGCCAAAAAACGGGCGAAGCCATCCAACGCGCAATCCAAGCATCTCGCTCTCCAGGAAAATGCAAAAAATAATCACCCAGCACTTTGGGACCCAAAATATCCACCACGTCCCACCACGATTGGGCATCTACCCAACGATCAATCAAATCGGGCAAGCGCTTGTCCCAACATTTTTGAGACATCATTAAATAGTCCATCGCGGCATATTGAAATTCGCGCTCCGGCATAGCAAATAATTCAGAACAGACCTCAAACCAATCTTCACACTGGCCATGTGCTTTATAAATAGCCTTAAATACGACTGTTCGTTCCGGTTTTTTAATCCCAATAAACGGATATTGATCCCGCATATACCCACGCATCCAATAGGCATTTTCCGGATGATCCAATGCGTAAAATGCAGCCGTTAACTCCTTGACAAAACTCATCGATTTGAAAAATACAAATTACCCTGTAACCCACTTTCAGTTACATCCCAACTGGATGCATCGAAAGGCTTGTATTGAATATCAACGAAATTGATCTCATAGAAATTCTTCCAATTTACCCGTTCGCGGTCGAGCTTACGGATGCGATTTGCAGATACATTCGTTACTGTTAATTCGATATGATTTGACGTCTTTAATACACCAGCCGGAACTTGAATCTGATACGGAAGTGACCAACTAATTCCCAAATCAACCCCATTAATTTTCACGCGTACCCAATCCCTTACCTGATCCAAATGCAAAATTTTCGCCTGTGGCAATTGTTCCGCAGTCAATTCAAAATCAAAGGCATACGTCCCTTTCCCCCAATAATCGTGCGTCAATGAATCACGAGTCCAATAATCCAAGTCGTCCAAAACCAACGATTTTAACTGCTTATCCGGAAAACTGACTGAGACTTGACCCAACGGCTCAATCGGACTAATTACCTTATCCCCAATCACCTGAACCTTTGACTTCAAGGGCACCTGACTGACCAAAAGACTTTGGCCAGGCGCCAAATTCAAGAAAAATTCCTTGTCTTTATTTGCGTGAACCACCGATTTTACCCCAGTCATCGGATCGAGCAATTCCATATCCATCGTTCCCTTCGCGAGACGAACCATCCCTTCCGAAAAACGATTGGACAAATTCGTAATGAAATACCGAGCTCCCTGAGGCGAACGCTTACGAATAAATGAAATTCCTTGGTCGGCAATCGATTCCCGACTAATCCGATAGCGTTCCAGGATGTTGGTGGGGTCAGAAACCCACCGCATCACCATGGTTTCACGAGCAGCGTGCCAACGGTCCTTTTGTTCATCCGTTAGGCCAAACGAATTTGGCTGAAGAGGCATGTGTTCCAAAAAGTAAACAGGTAAACCTTGTTTCACCCATTTGGCCCACAATTCCATCGTTTCAAGTGAAACAAAATGTGGGGCAGGAATCAACAACATCTTATACTCGGCGCCAGAAGCCGTTCTAAATGTCCTTTTAGCGGTTGGTTGCAAGCCTTTCATGAGCAAATCAGACACATAATCAACTTGGTAACCCTTGGTTTGCATGTGCTCCGACCAGTGTCCAAAAGACGTATTTTTCATCCAATCCCGACTATTGGCATGTAAATCAAGCGGATGTGTTTTCCCCTTACCATTTCGTTCATGCCAAATATCCTCCATCGGGAAATACATCAGCACATCCGCATCTGTGGGATGCGCCTGCAACATTTTTTGGCAATTATCCACATACCGATTTAACTCAGGCAAGGCTTCCCAAAAATGACTTTGCGGATTGAAGTTGGTGCTCGCATAAAACAACCAACCGGGCCAAGCGACCTCTGGGGGCGAATAGGTTGCCCCATGGTAAAAAATATGATTCACTCCGCCGATAAAAACCTGATCGACGACAGGCTTCACCTGAGCCAATGAAACTTTAAAGTGATTTCCTAGCCAAGTTGTTGTCTCGGAGGAGACCAATTTCTTCCCGGTCAGGTTAGCTGCCGATGAAGCTAATTTCAAGTTTCGCACATCCGGAATACCAAAGCGAACCGAATCATAATCCGGATCGACGCGGTACCCCGGAATATCGAACGGTTTACTGCCAAAAAACTCCGTTTCTGGAATATCAACCGCAGCATATAAATCCAATAAGTTGCCGGGAGAACCATGCGCCTGATCCCGACTCACAAAGCCCATTTGCTTAATCCATGAGGCGAAAGGTTGCGTAAACTCGGTTAATAATAAATGAGCTAAGGTTCGATGATAATCTGCCCAAATAGCGTTTTCAGCATCAGATTCAGCTTTTGATTTGGCCATAACATCCAGATAGACGCGCAAATCATAGCCATTCATTCGTTGGAATTCTGCAAATAAATCAGGCGTGTAATTCGCCCCATAAGCCTCATACGAATCATTATATAAAGCCCTTAATGGCGCATTCGATTTCTTTAACAAGGGGACAAATAATTCCCGGTACTGGGTAAATGCAGCTTTACTAAAGTGATCCATCACCAATCCTTCCGCCCCTGGAGCTGCCCGCTTGACTTGTTGGTTCGTCAGACTCTCCTTAAACACATACACCTGCGCTCCCTCCAACCCCGCTTGAAAACTTGCTTTTTTCAAGGACACTAAATCCTCCACAAATACCTTGTTCACATAAACTGAAGCAGCTTTTATGTCGGGAGTTGGCACCCAATTTTGACCTGGTGCTAACGAAATGAGCTCTATTTTATACGATTTGGCGGCGTCTTGTTTTCGAATTTGTGGGCCACCTAAAGGCCAACCGGTTCCAAGCGTCATGTCAATACCCAAATGTAACCGCTTGGCCTCCTTTAGTACAAAAGCAAACTTCTGATTCCAGCCGTCACTTAGATAAGGCTGAAATTTTGACTCATAACCTTTGGCGCCATAAATGGGGATAATGTGCAAACCACCAAAACCGGCTTTGGAAAAAGCCTCCAGGTTATGGGTAATTCCATTTTCGGTCACCGCACTTCCCGGCCACCACCAATACGCCCAAGGTTTAGACGTAGAAAAAGCAGCAGGTATTTGAGCTCCCACTGCTTTTGCTATTAGTATGAAAAATAAAAGGTATCTGAATTTGATCATACCCCGAATGTCGTTTTTTTAGACAAAACGACCTAACAAATTCTCCAAAAATTCTTGCTTCCCAGAGATCATAGCTGGCTCGCCAATCTCTACCGCAATTTGGTACAAATCTTCTAATTTAAGCTTTCCAGCCTCAAAATCTGCACCTTTACCCGAATTGAAACTAGCATAGCGCGCTGCTTTCAAGCGATCCATTTCGCCATGAGAAGCTAATTTATCGGCAATAATTAAAGAACGTGCAATCGTGTCCATGCCACCAATGTGCGCATAGAATAAATCTGCAGCATCTGTTGAATTACGGCGACGCTTGGCATCAAAATTGATACCGCCACCCGCTAATCCACCTTGCTTTAAGATGATTGACATAGCTTCAGCCCATTCGTAAATATCGGTTGGGAACTGATCCGTATCCCATCCATTTTGATTATCACCGCGATTTGCATCGATCGAGGCCAACATCCCCGCATCGGAAGCAACTTGGCACTCATGCGCAAATGTATGACCCGCTAAAGTCGCGTGGTTCACTTCTAAGTTTAATCCAAATTCCGACAACAAGTCAAACTCGCGCAAGAAACCGATAACCGTTGCCGCATCGTAATCGTACTGATGCTTAGTAGGCTCACATGGTTTTGGCTCAATAAAGAACTTTCCTTTAAATCCATTCCGTCGTGCATACTCCACGCATGTATGCAACATGCGCGCAAAATGTTCCCGCTCACGCTTCATGTCAGTGTTCAATAAGGTCATGTAGCCTTCGCGACCTCCCCAGAATACGTATCCGCCGCCACCTAATTTGATCGTTGCGTCAATCGCTCCTTTTAGTTGGGCCCCTGCATGAGCGACTACCTCAAAATTCGGATTCGTGGACGCACCGTTCATGTAACGCTCATTCGAAAACAAGTTGGCCGTACCCCACAATAACTTAACCCCACTTTCCGCTTGTTTTTTCTCGAAAATATCCGTGATGAATTTCACTCGATCTGTGAATTCTTTCGGATCATTATGTCCTTCAATCGCATCCACATCATGAAAACAATAAAATGGCGCACCGATTTTAGTTATAAATTCAAACGCCGCATCTGCTTTATCGGCAGCACGCTGACGCGCATCAGACGCAACATCCCAAGGGTAATGATGCGTACCTGGACCAAAAGGATCAGCACCATCGCCGCAGAAAGAATGCCAATAAGCAATGGCGAAGCGCAAATGCTCCTTCATGGATTTACCAGCAATAATTCGATTTTCATCGTAATAGCGAAATGCTAAGGGATTATCAGATTCGGGACCTTCAAATTTAATTTGATTAATTCCTTTGAAATATTCTTTTTGTCCAATTAATACGCTCATGTGTGTAGTTGAAAAATACGTTGATTTGCTTCTAAAGCATCAAAAATACAAATTATACGCTTGAAACCAAATGGGTACTGTGATAATTTTAGCATAGTGTAGCACAGATGTGTTTGTATATTAACATTATGTTTTCAATAAGTTTTTTCTATTTTTGAAAAATACTATTTCATCATATGAACAAATTATACAAGTTCGGAATTCTATTCCTGATCACATTTCCCACTTTCGCGCAAACGAAATACAATGCCAACGGTCGTTTTGAGCAACTTGAGTCTACACTTCCTACGCCCAATACCTATCGAACGGCGAGTGGATCTCCTGGAAAAGATTATTGGCAGCAACGTGCTGACTACGACATCAAGGTGGAATTGGACGATATCAATCGAAAAATTACAGGGACTGAAACGATTACCTATTTCAATAATTCACCGGATGAATTGTCTTATTTATGGATTCAATTAGACCAAAATTTGTTTGAGAAAAATTCGGCAAGCAAAACAACGGAGACTGGCGAAATAAAAAATGGTATTCCTGCGTCTGCTTTCAAAGATTTGACAAACCCCAAGGATTTTGGGTATAAAATTACAGCTGTAAAAGATGCCAAAGGTAATCCTTTGCGCCATACCATTAATCAAACAATGATGCGCATTGATTTGCCAACTGCGGTGAAGTCGGGGGGCTCAGTGATTTTTAATATCGATTGGAATTATCTGATTACAGAATATTATGGCCGTTCAGGGTATGAATTATTTACCAAAGATGGTAATTCAAACTATTTCATTGCACACTGGTTCCCACGAATGGCTGTTTATAACGACGTATACGGCTGGCAGCATAAGCAGTTTTTGGGCCAAGGTGAGTTTACCTTAAATTTTGGCAACTATAAAGTAGCAATCACGGCACCAAACGACTTGGTTGTTGGCGCCGGCGGAGAACTTCTTAACCCGAATCAAGTCATGACGGCAACGCAACTGAAGCGTTGGGAAAAAGCAAAAACAGCCACACGTCCGGTGGAAATCGTGACGCAAGCTGAAGCGGAAGTTGCAGAAAAAGGTAAGCCAACAGGCAAAAAAACATGGTTGTTTAAGGCTGATAATGTACGTGATTTTGCATTTACGGCATCGCGTAAATTTATTTGGGATGCTTTGCAGGTGGACGTGGAAGGGAAAAAAGTTTGGGCGATGTCGTATTATTCGAAAGAAGCGAATCCACTTTGGGGAAAATATTCGACGATGGTCGTAGCGCATACCTTGCGATCGTATTCAAAAAGAACGATTGCTTATCCGTATCCAGTCGCAATTTCATGTCATGCGACGTTAGGTGGTGGTATGGAATATCCAATGATTTCGTTTAATGGCGGTCGGCCTGAGGCGGATGGTACCTATACAGAAAATGTCAAAAACGGTATGATTGGTGTAATCATTCACGAGGTAGGTCATAACTTCTTTCCGATGATTGTAAACTCAGATGAGCGTCAGTGGTCCTGGATGGATGAAGGCTTAAATACGTTTTGCCAATATTTAGCGGAACAAGAATGGGATCGCAATTTCCCAGCGCGTCGTGGGGAACCACAAAGCATTGTGCCTTACATGCGGTTGGATTCGAAGAATCAAGTACCAATTATGGCCAATTCGGAAAACATTATGGACTTCGGAAACAATGCATACGCTAAACCAGCTGCTGCTTTAAATATCTTGCGCGAAACGGTTATGGGGCGCGAATTATTTGATTATGCATTTAAAGAATATGCGCGCCGTTGGGCCTTTAAACAACCTTATCCGGCCGATTTCTTCCGTACGTTGGAGGATGCATCGGGTGTTGATTTAGATTGGTTTTGGCGTGGATGGTTCTACGGAACGGAGCCCGTAAATCAGTCCATTGAGACGGTTGAATGGTTTGGCGTGGACAATATGGATCCAGTAGCTAAAAAGTCATCAGAAAAAGCCAAAGCTGACGCGAAGCGCCAAACAATGTCGAATATTCGTAACAAAACGGATATTAAATCTACGGTGGTTGAAGAAAATCCGGACTTAACGGATTTTTACAATACCTATGATCGCTTTGCAACATCAGATGCAGAGAAGAAAAAATACCAAGATTACTTGGGAGGTTTGTCGGAGGAGGAACGCAAATTGGTTTCAGAGGGTAAAAACTTCTACGTCGTTAATTTCAAAAATAAGGGGGGATTACCAATGCCGGTAATTATCAAGTTGAATTATGAGGATGGAACGGATGAGATTTTACGCTTCCCTGCCGAGGTGTGGCGTTTGAACGATGTCGAGGCGAAGAAAATCATACCAACGTCGAAAAAAGTCGTTAAATGGACGCTAGACCCATTTTTTGAAATTGCGGATATCGATACAGATGACAATGCATTTCCACGTGAGCCCGCTCAGCCGACCCGCGTGCAACTATTTAAAGCGCAACCGCGCAGCTATGGTGGAGGCCTAAATCCTATGCAGGAGGCTCAAAACGCCAAAAAAGCAGGGGCCGTAACTGGCTCGAAAAACTAAGGAGGGTAAACGCTGCCGGGGTTGAAGACCCCGGCAGCGTTAGCAAAAAACCGGTTTTAGATGCAACTCACCTAGAAAAAAACTGATAATTTACGCCTAGAAACTGATAAAATATCGAATGGACAACTATTCGATTTATACAAACCAAAGTTTCACTGATGCAATAATAAGCACCAAAGCTAATACCCATTTTACGTTCGAATTTGATGCTACACCAGCACCCCACCTCGCACCTAAAAAACCCCCGATTAATGAGGCCGCCAACCAATAGATAAGCGAGGTGTTATCTAAGGGAATCCATGTTTTTAATCCAGCTAAACCTGCAATCGAATTAACAAAAATAAACAGCGCGGAAACCGCCGCCGCCTCTTTTAAATTTGCCCATCGAAACAATAATAAGACCGGACTCAAAATAATTCCACCCCCGATTCCAATCATACCCGAAAGCAAACCGATCAAGGACCCAGCAGTTAAACCTGCCCACAAAGGAAGTGGCTTAGCCGACGATTCGCGTAAGCTAACTAGCATACGAAGTACTGCAATCAATAAGCAAACGCCCAAAATTTGTTTATAGCTTGAATCACTCAGTGGAACGCGCGCACCTAAAAAAGCAGCCGGAATAGATCCCAAGGCAAAAGGCCAAAACAAACGCCACTTAAAAAACCCTTGTTGGTAAAATGCGATAAAAGACATCAACGAAACACCCAAGTTCAACAAAAGAGCCGATTGCTTCATCACCACAGGTGCCACACTAAATAGAGCTAAAACGGCTAGATAGCCAGATGCTCCACCATGTCCTACTGAGGCATATAAAAATGCCATGGTGCCTAGTAAAACAAGGAGAAGCCAAAAATCCATATTACACGCGGAGGTAAATCAACAATTTTTCCCAATCTGGCACTCGAATACGCTCTTCCTTAACTCGAGATGCAGGAAGTGCCTTGATCTTTTCAAACAATCGAATGTAATATTCGTATGCGAGTAGGACACCTTTTCGAGCAGGTTTTGGCAAATTCTTAATACCCCGCAAACCAGCATCAAAATCCAATTGAATATCAGCCTCAATCTCCTTCTTCTCCTTATCTGAGAACGTTTCAAAATTAACTCCCGGAAAATACACACGTCCACGCTCATCAAAATCTGAACGTATATCCCGTAAAAAATTAATTTTTTGAAAAGCTGAACCCAAAGCACAAGCATCCGCACGTAAAAAATCATATTCCTCCGAATTCCCTAAACAGAAAACACGTAAACACATAAGGCCAACAACCTCTGCGGAACCATATATATACGTTTTGTACGTCGCAACATCATAAACCCGATCCGTCAAATCCATTTCCATGGAAACTAGAAAAGCATCAATCAAATCATGCCCAATTTGAAATGTATTCACCACCCATTGAAATGAATGCAAAATAGGATTCAAGCTAATTTTTTCTTCAATTGCCTGAAAGGTGGCAGCGCGGAATCGCGCTAAAAGCGCTTGCTTATCCTGGTCGTGAAACGTATCTACAATTTCATCCGCCAAACGCACAAAACCATAAATCGCATAAATCGCTTCATGATATTGTTTATCCAAAGTACGAATCCCAGATGAAAAAGAGGTTGAATAAGCTTGTGTCAACAACTTACTCGAATCGAGCGATACCTTTAAATATAAATCCATTTGACTAGTTAAATGATTTGTCAACTTCCTTAGCAACGACTAAACCTGATATAAGTGAAGGAGGAACACCCGGTCCCGGAACGGTTAGTTGGCCCGTGTAAAACAAATTAGCCACCCGTTTATTTTTTAAACTAGGCTTCAAAATAGCCGTTTGCATCAATGTGTTCGCTAACCCATACGCGTTCCCCTTGAACGCATGATAGTCTCCGATGAAATCTCGGTGCGCAAACGAACGCTTATAAACAATCGAATCCCGAATCGAAACACCACAATATGCCTCCAAACGATCCATCAATTGCGCAAAATATTTTTCGCGTACCTCCTCGGTATCAACCAAATTTGGCGCCACCGGAATCAGTAAAAATACATTTTCACAACCTTCAGGAGCCACAGATGGATCCGTCACAGAAGGTGCTGAAGCATAAAAAAGCGGGTCAGTTGGCCAAGAAGCCTCCGTATAAATTTCATGCGAATGCACGGAGAAATCACGATCAAAAAATAAATTATGATGCTTCAAGCGCGGCAAACGCTTATTTATGCCTAAATAAAATAATAACGAAGACGGAGCCATGACACGTTTATCCCAATACGACTCATCGTAATTTCGATAGGCATCTCCTAAAAGCTCTTCTACATGGTGGTAATCTGCACTGGCAACTACCGCATCAGCCTCCCACGTTCCAGAAGTTGTTTTGACAGATTGCACACGGCCATTCGTTATGCCAAAACCCGTAACCTCCATGTTGGTCCGAATCTTAACACCCTTTTCCTCCGCTAGGGCAACCATCCCTTTGACAATATTGTGCATACCGCCCATCGGATACCAAGTGCCCAATTTAATTTCTGCATAATTCATTAAACTATACATGGCAGGCGTATTTTGCGAAATAGCTCCCAAAAATAAAATGGGAAATTCCATTAATTTCAAGAGCGTTGGCGATTTAAAATACTTCCGAACATGGCTATAAAAAGATTGAAAAACATCCATGCGGAGTGCATCAATCAAAACGCGAAGACTTAAAAATTCGGTGATTTTAGTGGATGGTTTCCAAACAAATTCTTGAATCCCCACCTTGTATTTATAGGCCGCTTGTTCCAAAAATCGATCTAATGCATTTCCAGCACCCGGCTCAATGGAATCAAACAAGTTTTTTAGTGCAGTGTAATTTGCAGGCATATCGATGATTTGCTGCTCATCCAAGATAACTGTGTACGACGGGTCTAAACGAACTAAATTGTAATAATCCGATGGCTTTTTACCAAACCTGCCGAAGTAATCTTCAAAAATATCAGGCATCCAATACCAACTAGGGCCCATGTCAAAGACAAATCCCTTTTCCGAGAACACACGTGCGCGACCACCCGCTTGGTCATTTTTTTCAAAAATTTCAACCTCATATCCTTGATCAGCAAGCGCTGTCGCAGTTGACAAGCCTGAAAATCCTGCACCAATTACAATTATCTTCTTCATATTCGAAACAAATATAGGAATTCTATGCGTTATCCGGACAAAGAAAAAGTCAGATAAAATCTGACTTTTTACTTCCTCCTCTGTTAACCAAAAAACGTATTATATGTTATGCATACATTTGCAAATGCTGCTTTAATGACTTCCGAGCGATATGAATTCGGTTTTTAACTGTGCCAATTGGCAAGTCTAGCTCGTCTGCTATTTCATGATATTTGAATCCCTCAAAATACATGAGAAAAGGAACTCGGTACATCTCTTCTGTATGACTTAATGCCAAATTTATATCTTCACGCATGAAAGTAGATTCAGCGGAATTGATTTGAACAGTTTCTGATGAATTGATAAAATGTAAATTTTCTGTCGTGTCAATGAATGTGTTCCTACGAACCATCCGTTGGTACTGAGTAATGAACGTATTCTTCATGATGGTAAATAACCATGCCTTCAAGTTCGTTCCATCCATATACTTATCGCGATTTGTATATGCCTTAACTAAAGTGTCTTGTACCAAATCGTTTGCATCGTCTCCATCACGCGTTAAGCGTAACGCAAATGGCTTCAAAAATTTGGAAAAATTGCCTACTTGATAAGAAAATTCTAACGCCGTCATCTTTTTTCTGTTGATTTTGTTTAACAAATTTATAAAAAGAATAAACAAAACAAATATTTGTTTAACAAATTTCAAAATAAATTAAACAAAATTTTATCGACAAGATATTGGTGTTCATCGGCGAGTTAGTTGAAATAATCAATTAGTAGGCTTTTCAGCCTATTTTACCGTATATTTACCACCCCTTTTAAGCATTCATGTTTCGTAAAATATTTTTTCTCTTATTGCTTCTTGCACCAGCAAGCATGCTATTCGGGCAGGCCAATTGTTCATGTACCTTAGAAGGAAATGTGACTTCAAAAGAAACCAAAGAGACCATTTCTGGGGCCTATATTTACATAAAAGGAACAAATAAAATCGCTCTATCCGACCGAAATGGTCATTTCAAAATCCAATCCCTTTGTCCTGGCGACTATACATTGATCTGCAAAATGAGCAGTTTTGATGCGATAGAAATTCCAATATCCATCCAAGATGAGGCAAATCACAACGAAAATTTCACGCTAGAAAGCCATGACGAGCACCTCCAAGAAGTTGTAGTAAGCGGGAAAAAAAGTGAGAGTAGTGCCCAACTTCGCGGCAAATTAAGCGAAACCGAACGAGCCGAACGAGACGGTTTAAGTTTAGGAGAAATGTTACGTGGAATCAGCGGCGTACAAAGTTTACAAACAGGTAGCACCATCTCAAAACCCGTCATTCACGGAATGCACTCAGCCCGAGTAATCATTTTAAACCATGGTATCCGACAAGAAGGTCAGCAATGGGGCAGCGAACACGCACCAGAGGTTGACCCATTTGTCTCCAAAAATATTCAAGTAATCAAAGGCCCCGGCGGGTTACGGTATGGAGGAGATGCCATCGGTGGTATGGTCATGATGGAACCCGATGCTCTACCAGATAGCGCTGGATTGAAAGGAGAAATGCAATCGATTTATTTTACGAATGGCCGACAAGCCGTTTTGGCCGGCATGCTGGAAGGTGGATTTAACCGCGCAAATGGATGGGGCTGGCGTTTGCAAGGAACGCTGAAAAATGGGGGGAATATACGTACGGCCGACTATTTTTTGGCAAATACAGGTGTTCGAGAAGAGAATTTTTCAGCAGCCATTGGCTACAAAAAAAATAACTGGTCTAATGATTTATTTTACAGTCACTTTCACTCAGATATAGGTATCTATTTAGGCTCACACATTGGCAATGTAAATGATCTTGAAAAATCGATTGCCCGTTCAAGACCTTTTGAGGCATTTACTCCCCTTGAATTTAGTAGAGAAATATCTCGTCCATATCAAGATATAAACCATCGCCTCGGTAAATTTAAATCTCAATTTAAATTCGCATCAGGTCAAACCCTACGCGGAACTATCGCATTACAAAATAATGAAAGGCTCGAACTCGACGTATTGCGCGCCGGTAGAGGCATAAATAATTTGCGCTTTTTACTAAATACCCTCACAACAGAACTAATTTGGGATGAGTCCAACACAGCTAAAAAGTGGAAAGGGCAATTTGGCTTTAACTTACAAATGCAAGGAAATTTAACCTCGGGCAAAAATGTAACCATACCCACATTAACATCTAGCCTACTCCCCAATTACCTCCAAAATTCCTTAGGTGTTTTTGCGATTGAGCGCCTGGTAAAAGAAAAATTTGAAGTTGAAGTTGGCCTACGTGTCGACCAAAAAACAATCGACGTATATCGGCCAAAAATCAATTATTCAACCATAATTAACCGTAGTAAGAACGATTTCATGGGCCTTTCAGGAAGCGTCGGCCTTAAATACCATTGGTCAGAAAAATGGACAAATCACCTGATCCTAGCTCGTGCATTCCGTGCGCCTGGCGTGAATGAATTATTCTCATATGGCGTCCATCATGGTGCCGCTGCATTTGAAATTGGAGATCCTAATTTGACAGGGGAAACGGCCTACAATGCCAGCTTAAACACCTTAATTGATGCCAATAAATTACAAATTGAACTTGGCGTCTTCCACAATTACATTCAAAACTTTATCTATTTAAAGCCCATGGTTACGCGTGGCGTGGCCGAATACTTCACCACCGTACGTGGCGCGTTTCCGGTTTTTACCTACGAACAAATCAATGCCATTTTTAGCGGTATCGATGCGCAAGCCACCTACCAGTTGACACCCAATCTCGCGCTCCAACACAAAACAAGTATCGTCCAAGCAGTTGACAACTCGTCGGCCAACAAACGTTACCTCGTTAATATTCCAGCAAATCGCTTTGAGTATACCTTGACCTACCGTTGGATGCAGGAAAAGCAATATGTAAGTGTTGGCCTCATTCAAGTAAGCCGACAAACACGCGTGGAACCAGGATCTGATTACTCGGAACCACCTAAAGGCTACCAATTAGTACAAGCGAATTGGGGAATCAACCTCAAGAAAATAGATGTGGGTATTCGCATTAATAACGCCCTGAATACATCGTACCGCGATTATCTTAATCGCTTCCGATATTTTACAGACGACCAAGGTCGAAACATCAGCCTACGCATCTTGTATAAAATTTAACGACGCAACCAGACTTCAGGGTTTTGGCGAACCGTATTTTTCCAAACCTGGAAATTAATCTCCGACGTACCATCCTCATCCGAAGCAACCGATCCGATTCGTTGGCCCGTTTTCACTTTTTGACCCGTACTGACAGATACGCCGGCCAACTTACTATATACGGTAAAATAATCTCCGTGCTGGATCGCTACCACCATATTGATTCCCGGTATGTTCACCACCGACTGCACAACGCCGTCATATACGGTATGCACAGGGGAGCCCGGTGAAGTTTGAATATCAATTCCATTATTATTGATCATCACTCCCTTCAAAATAGGGTGTTTATGTACACCAAAGTGATCCGAGATAAATCCAGAGGGAACCGGGAACGGCATCCGTCCGCGCAAGGCGCTAAATGAACTAGCTAATTTCGCCTCCTCCGCATTCATATAATACGTATTTGAATTCAACGCTGGCTCGGCAACTTTTTCAGCCACAACAGCTTTCACTTTCACAACTTCTTTCTTCTCAGCCTTCGCTTCTAGTTTAGTTTCGGCCTTTGGCTGTTCCTCTACGCCCAATTTCTCCGATCTCTTCACCACTCCTTCTTCCAATTTTACTTTCGGTAAAGTTGGCTTACTTACTTCTAATTTACGCGCTTGGGCTGCTTCACGTAACTTACGTTCCCGCTCCATCGACTTTTGAATTTCGCGCTGTACGATTCCTGCAATTAAATTATCCAACTTCCGAATGGCTAATTTCTTACGCTCCAATTCCGTGCGCAACTTTTTTTCCTGCTGCGTTAAGACCGTAACCACCTTATTTTCCTTGGTCTTTAATACCTCAAGCGTTTTGGTTTCTTTTTCCTTTTCGACAATCACCTTCTTCTCTTCATTCTTCTTGAAAATAACTTGCTGCTTCTTGGTCATTAAATCCTGACGCGTCTCAAAAATTTTATTCGCCTGATCTTTTCGATTCTTCGTAAACTGACGTAAAAAATCCATGCGTCGCGTGAATTGACCAAAATCATTCGATAAAATCAAGAAACTGATTTTATTGGAAACTGTTGAAACCTTCTGTGACTCAAACAACATCAGCGCGTAATTCTTTTTTAAGCGCTCTAATTTGGCCGCAAGGATGTCACTTTCGCGGGCCAACTTCGTTGCTTCTGCCGCTAAGAGTTGTTGGTTTTCATTCAATATAGTAATCTGCTTTTTCTGCACCCCGATCTGCTGCTTCAACACATTCAGTTTACCTATGGATGCCTTCTTCTTTTTAGAGGTCCTAGAAATAATGGAATTCAACTCCTTGATTTTAGCCAAATTGTCCTTTTTCTGTTGTTCCAATTGCGTCTTCTTATCTACCTGCGCACTGGTTGAAAAACTCCAAATCAAACTAACTAAAACAAAAATATATCTCATGGTTTTGAATTCAATAATTTAACCGGAACACGAAACGGAAATTCCAATGGTGTGTCCAATAATTCTACTTTGGAATATTTGATGCTAATCACCGTCGACACTTGCTTGTTCTCCTTATTCTTAACATCCAACGTAATCAAACTCGAAAACGGAAAAACAACCTGATTTAAACTAGTGAATTCCTCAAAATCCATCGTCAATTTGTTTGCCGTAGGCTCATCGTTCACTAATAATTTTTTTAATTTTCGGTTTGGGCCAACCATATTATCGATCTTAATCCGCCCCGAATCTTGCTTGATAATAATATTTTCATTCTCCCGGATAACCCGTGAATTTTTACGCTTGAACGGCTGGTTACCTACAACCAAAGACTGTAACATCCGAAAGTCAATTCGAAAACCCATCATGACACTTAAACTGTCATAAGACATGTCAAAATATTGACCACTGATTTTTTGATAAAAACGCAAATGCTGTTGGTCAAAAATACCCGTCGCCCCCGTAATGCCCGTCTGACCAACATTCACCCAGATGATACTGTCACGCTTCATGCGTATGTCAACGGTATAATTGTCTTGATTATTGCCTGACTTCCAAACAACACGTGATTTTGCTTTTAGGTAGTTGAACCGTAAATCCTCCACCGCCTCACGTCGATCCGCCTCCGGAAGGAGCGGAACTTCTACTTTCTTAACCTCCGCCACCACCGCATCACGAACTAATGTATCCTGATGTATAGCTTGCACGATGACTACCGACTGCTTTCGCTGGCACGCGCCCACAACCACAAAGCAAAGGAGTATAATTACGTAGCGCATAGTTACCGGTAGGCATTAAAAAGTATACAAAAATATCTCAATTTTCGATAATTCGTAACATCTCAATCTTTTTATCAAGTAATTGATTTTCGCCAACTAATTTTTTGGCCTGTTTCCAGGCAACCACTGCATCATCTAAACGTCGCAATCGATAATAGGTGTCACCTAAATGCTCCCAAACAGTGGCACTCGTGGATTCCTTATCTGCAACCGCCAATTCTAAAAAAACCAGCGCCTCCGTAAACAAACCCTGCTGATATAATACCCACGCATGCGTATCCAAATAGGTCCCGTTCGTGGGAAATTTTTGAACTAATTTTTGTGACATCGTAGCCGCCTCCACCAATCGCTCCTTCCGCATAGACAAATAATAACTATAATTATTCAGCACATGCTCATCTTCTGGTTGCTTACGTAACACATAATCAAAAGCCTTCTCCGAATCCCGATACCTTTTTTGGGCCTGATACACATCGCCCAAAATTGAGTATAATTGAACATCCCATCCATCCTCTGGCTGTAAATGGGTCTTTGCTAATTCCAATGAAATCAAAGAACCGGCCACATTGCCTTTGATGTATTGCCCAAAACCCTTTTGAAAATGGAAAAAACCATGCGTAGGCCACAGCACCAAAGCCTCCTGCGCATGCACAATCGCACTATCAATCGCGCTTAACTCAAAGTCCAATTGGATGATACGCGCCCAAACTTCAATCTTACTTTTACCCAAGCGAGCAGCTTGTAAATAAAGCGCCAATCCCGATGCAAAGTCCTGAGAACTCACATACAAATCGCCTTGAATCGCTAAAAATCGAGGTTCCTGGGGATACATTTGAATAAAATGTTGCGTGACATCCAGTGCTGCAGCCCACTTTTCCTTCGTATCTATCAGCTCAAAAACCTTCAACGCAACCTGTGAAATCATTTCCGGATTTAACGAACGATCTTCCGAAGCCGCATGTAATCGACCTAAAGCAGCGCCAAAATCCTTTTCCTGAACATACACATGTGTGAGTAAAAGCGGAATCTGACCCTCTGTAGGAAATTGCTCCGCCAAACGCATGTATGCATTGCGCACGGAATCCCCCTTGCTTAACTCCCAAGCCACATCCATCTGATCCCAGGCAACTAAATTTTCACCTTCCTCCTGCGCAACTAATTGCGCTCCTAGCGCCAAAGCATCTAATAAACGTTGCTTTTTCAATAAAATAAATTGCTTCGTCCGAATGATTTCAGGATACTCCCCGATCCAACGGTTTGCCTTTTCCAAGGCCTCTAAAGCCAAATCGCCCTGCTCACTCCATAAATAAGCCTGCGCTAAAAGTAAATTTACATCTGGCTGCGATTCATCGTATTGAGATAAATGACGCAAACACACAATCATTTCATCAAATCGCCGCTCGCGCAATAGTAATTCACTATAAAACAAACCATAATCCAACGAGTAGGGCGACAGTTCATGCGCTTTTTTTGCGGCCATTAGCGCAAGCGCCGGTTTTGCCAGCGCCGCATACGATTTAGCAGCATAAAAATATAAAGCAGGCTCCTCTTTCATATGAGGAAGCATGCTTTCCCAAACTAAAATCGCCTCCTCGTAATCTCCTTTCGTATAATAACGCATTCCCTCCGCCATCAACTCTTCTTCCTTAGCCGGAGACAATACCCCTTTTTTTTGCGCATCCACGAAAGGTATGTTGGCCAAAAAACAGAAAAGAATCAAATAGACTGCGCGCATATTATTTTTGAACACTTCGAAGTACCTCATTCAATTGATCTAGCCAAACACGCGCCCCGCGTTGATTCCAATGAGAATCAGACTGATAAAAATAATGACTTGCATTTAACTTTAATCGTTCGGATGGATCAATAATCATTAATTTCCCAGCCCCAGCAACCTGAATACGGGACAAAAACTCATTGCCTTTTTCCGCTTCTAACAAGGAAACCGGATTCGGCATAAAGGAGAATAAGACCAAATCAAATCCTTTCGAAAGATAAAACGCTTGAATCTCCTCCATTTTTCGTAAGGTACCCACCACCTCATCATCCGAAATTTCACGGTACGAACTACCTTTTTCGTGCACATCCACCGTTTCATGCATATATAAATGATCCCCCGATTTAGAGCGGTGGACCTCGTGCGCAAGCCGACCGAATACGCGGTCATTCCAAGTGGCTTTCAGTTCTTTAATTGGCGAAAAGAGTGCCAGGTTAAATAGCGTAAATTCCAAATTCGCCTCTAAGTTTGGATGATATAATGCCGACTTGATTGTCTCATTCCATTGCTCCCACCACGGCAAAACCGGAGGGGGTGTCGGCTCAAAAACGGCCCTAATACGCTCTAAAAGAATCACATTAGCTATATTTCGCTCCACAGACTCAATCAACAACACCTTTTTTCGCCCCGAAGTAAATCCCTCTGCTCGGACTGGTACATGTTCCCAACGTCTAAAATCTAGCTTATTAACGCGAGCATAATAATCCGGTACCGTGTCCAAATAACTATACAAATAACTATCGCCTACGACATACAAATCAAGATCCTTTTCGGCTGGAAGCCCAGCAGGAACTTCAGTAAATTTCTCTTGTTTCGCAATCCGAAACTCCGGCAAATAAGATAACCCATACAAATCTCCAAAGGCATATTTATCCGAATGCAGAATTCCAGTGCCGGCATAACGCTCTTTGGTCAACTTCCGCATACCCTCATCCGAACTACTTAGGACGAGCGCCAGCAGACAGATGATAAACACGAAAAGGGCAACTATTTTTTTCATGCTAGAATTGGAAATAGATAAACTGTTTCAAACTGAAAACACCAAAGAAATAAATGCACGCGATGAATAAAGGCATGAGCCACATAAAGTATTTTGAGCGTAGCTTACCGTGAACATCATAAATCAACAATCCGATAATTAATAGCGCACTAAAGCCTATTTCGGCAGGTTTTAAACCGAGCGTACCTACACCCACAGGCTCCGATAACCCTCGGAAAAACAAACGGATATCTGAAAAATGAGGCAAACGGAAAAATACCCACGCCAGCGTCACCAAACTAAAAGTCCACAAACGATACATCCATAAGCTGATACCCGATTGTGCATCAGCTGCCAACGAAGGAAATAGGCGATTTATGGTTAAGCCGGCCAATTGAAATCCGCCATGCAAGGCACCCCAGATGACAAAATTCCAACTAGCCCCATGCCAAAATCCTGACAACACAAACACAATCATGATGTTCAGATACCAGCGGGGAACAGAAACACGATTACCACCCAATGAAAAATATACGTAATCCTTGAACCAGGTTGAAAGTGAAATATGCCAGCGACGCCAGAATTCAGGGATGGATTTGGCGCTGTATGGTGCATTGAAATTCTCCATTAAGTTGAACCCCATCACACGCGCCGCACCGATGGCGATATCAGAATACCCCGAGAAATCGCAATAAATCTGAAACGAATAAAAGATCGCAGCTAAAATTAGTGAGCCCCCAGATTGCGAACCTAAATCTCCATAAATCGTGTCAACTAACAGCGCCAAGCGATCTGCGATGACCACTTTCTTGAAAAATCCTTGAGCCATCTGCAGCAAACCGAGCTTCACCCGATCGGTATCCCAGGTGTGTTTCTCGTAAAATTGATGAATCAAATTTTGGGGACGTTCAATCGGCCCAGCTACCAGCTGCGGATAAAACATCACATATAAGGAGTAAATCCCAAAATTCCGTTCGGCTTTTTGATGCCCTCGATACACCTCGATCGTATAACTCATCGCCTGAAACGTGTGAAACGAAAGTCCGATGGGAAGTAAAATTTTCAACGCAGGAAAATTGAATTCCATCCCAAACAAATGCCCCACCCCAGTCAGATTATCGGTGAGAAAACCATAATATTTAAAGATGGCCAGCACGCCCACATTGGCTACAAGACTTAAAGCGAGACACCATTTTTTAGTAGCGCCCTCAAAACGTTCCAGGTAAATCCCAGCGAAATAATCGACGACAATCGTGAACCCCAAAATACCCAAATAGATGGGCATAAACGCCATGTAAAAATAGCAGGAAGCAAAAAGTAAAAGGGCCCACCGAAAACGGTGAGCCACTAAATAATAGGCACTGGTCACAATCCCAAAAAACACCAAAAATTGCAGGGAATTGAAAACCATGATAGATTTAGTTGAAAATCGCCACGTGAACGTGTAAGCTAGAATCATCAAAAGTCAATTCAGACGAAGTTCCTGGCAAAGTTGGCACAATCTCCAACGTCACCGCCTGAACTTCCTGCTGAATATAGCTCGCAAAATCCGTGATACTCGCATTCCATTCCGCCGAACTTGACTGCACTAAAATACTGATCTTGTCCACGACATCAAAACCCGAATCCTTCCGCAAATTCTGAATCCGATTCACAAATTCACGCGCCATTCCTTCGCGGACTAATTCCGGTGTCAAGGTATTATCCAAGGCAATCGTCATCCCAGCTTCCGAAGCTGTCAAATAACCTGGCATATCTTCCGTCAGGATTTCGATATCAGCTATCGCAATCTCAAATCCCTGAAGATTTGCCGCACCCGCCGCTTCAATTGTTGCTAAATCCGATGCCGACATACCCGTGATTACATCAGCTACCGCCTTCATATCTTTCCCGAATTTTGGCCCTAAAGCCTTGAAATTTGGCTTTACTTTTTTGCTTAAAACACCCGAGGCGTCATCTAGGTAATTGACCATTTTGACATTCACCTCCGACTTGATTAAATCTTCCACGCGGCGAATTTGCTCACGCACAGATTCTTGCAAAACAGGAACTAAAACTTGCGCCAAAGGCTGACGCACTTTCAATTTATGCACCTTCCGCAACGAGTGTACGAGCGAACAAATGCGTTGCGCCATGTCCATCGAAGCTTCCAAATCTGGATTTCTCCACGAGTCATTGACGGTGGTAAAGTTGGTCAAATGCACCGACTCTTCTCCCGTCAAATTCTTGTATAACCAATCCCCGTAAAACGGCGCGATCGGCGACATGAGTTGGGCTGCAGTCGCTAAACACGTATATAACGTTTGATAAGCTGCTGCCTTATCCGGCGAAATTCCTTGGTTGGTATCCTCCGGATTCCAGAAGCGACGTCTCGATAAACGCACATACCAGTTGGACAAATGATCACACACAAAATCCTGCACCGCACGACCTGCTTTCGTAGGCTCGTAAGCGGCAAAAGCTTCGTCAACTTCAGCCACTAAACTGCTCAATTTCGATAAAATCCAGCGGTCTAACTCGGTCAAATTAGGAGACGTTACCCCGTGAACTTTTGGAGAAAAACCATCCAAATTCGCATAGAGTGCAAAGAAATTATAGGTATTGGTTAACGTTCCAAAGAACTTGTTACGAACCTCTGTAATCCCAGCTAAGTCAAATTTCAAGTTGTCCCATGGCTGCGCATTGGTAATCATATACCAGCGCGTCGGGTCCGCTCCATATTTCGAAAGCGTATCAAAAGGATCAATGGCGTTGCCCAAACGTTTGGACATTTTGTTGCCATTTTTATCTAGCACTAATCCAGTAGAAACGACATTTTTAAATGCTACTGACTCTTCCACCATGGCCGAAATAGCGTGCAAGGTGAAGAACCAACCGCGCGTTTGGTCCACCCCTTCCGAGATGAAATCCGCTGGATAAGACTGCTTAAATATATCTTGATTTTCAAATGGATAATGCCATTGTGCAAAAGGCATCGCACCTGAATCAAACCACACATCGATCAAATCTAATTCCCGCCCCATCACGATTCCAGAGGCACTTAACACAAAAATAGTATCCACATAGGGACGATGTAAATCCGCTTCTCCCGCCTTCGCAGCGGCGATAAATGCTTCGTTTCCTGTGATTTGTTCCGCGTTTAATTTTCCTGAATTCAGCGCTGCTTGTAAGGCCTGAACTAAATCTTCAACCGAACCAAAACATAGTTCTTCCGAACCATCTTCCGTCCGCCAGATCGGCAAAGGCGTTCCCCAATAGCGAGAGCGAGACAAATTCCAATCCACTAAATTTTCCAACCAGTTTCCGAAACGACCCGTTCCGGTTGATTCAGGTTTCCAATTGATGGTATTATTCAATTCAATCAATTTGTCTTTTACCGCGGTCGTTTTGATGAACCAGGAATCTAATGGGTAGTAAAGGACGGGCTTGTCGGTGCGCCAACAATGCGGATAGGGGTGATCAAATTTCTGTACGTTGAACGCTTTATTTTCGGTTTTTAATTGGATCGCGATGCGCTCATCCACCGATAAATATTTATCTCTTCCTTGTTTGATTTTAGCCGCTTCTCTCTCCTCTTCCGTCAAATATGCCTCTTTTACAGGCTCAAGGGCATAATCTGTTACTTCTTGCACAAAACATCCTTGTCGGTTCACCAGCGGGACATCCTTCCCATTTTCATCCGTCACCATAATGGCCGGAATATTGTTTTGTTGGGACACCCGAAAGTCATCCGCACCAAACGTTGGCGCTGTATGCACAATTCCCGTTCCATCTTCCGTCGTCACAAAATCACCTAGTATGACACGAAAAGCAGGTGTTTTCGGCTGTACGTAGGGCATTAATTGCAGGTATTCCACTCCGTCTATATCAGCGCCCTTGAAAGTATCTACAATGCTGTAAGGTATAGTGGCTGGTTTTTTTTCAGCGGCTTGATAAGCCTCAAAATCTCCATTTTCAGCCGCAGCTTGGAAATAGTTCTTTACCAAATCCTTCGCTAATACAACATGAACAGGCAGGTAAGTATATGGATTAAATGTCTTGACTAAAACGTAAGCAATATTTTTTCCAGCAGTCAGTGCAGCGTTGGAAGGCAAAGTCCACGGAGTCGTCGTCCAGGCTAAAATATAAACGGGAGCACCCGCTGATTTTTCGAAAAGGAATGTGGATTTCGCTGTTTTTGAAACCTCAAATTGAGCGGTCAACGACGTGTCTTTCACATCCCGATAACAGCCCGGTTGGTTTAATTCATGCGACGACAAACCGGTTCCGGCTGCCGGTGAATAGGGCTGAATTGTATATCCTTTATAGAGTAATCCTTTGTCGTAAAGTCGCTTTAACAAGTTCCAAACACTCTCGATGTAGGGAGTTTGGTAGGTGACATAGGGATTATCGAGATCCACCCAATAGCCCATTTTTTGCGTCAAATCATTCCACTGATCTGTGAATTTCATGACCGTTTCGCGGCATTTTTGGTTGTATTCTTCGACGGAAATTGACTTTCCGATGTCTTCTTTGGTGATGCCTAATTCTTTTTCAACTTGTAGTTCGACAGGAAGGCCGTGGGTATCCCAACCGCCTTTTCGTTTTACTTGTTTTCCTTTGAGGGTTTGGTAACGGCAAAAAATATCTTTGATGGTACGCGCCATCACGTGGTGAATCCCGGGTGTACCGTTTGCAGAAGGTGGACCTTCGAAAAAGGTAAACGTAGGCTTCCCCTCGCGAGAAGAAATAGACTTCTCAAAAATATCATTCTCATTCCAGAAATTTAGAACCTCGTCTGCCACGGCAGCATAATCCAAATTTTTGTATTCCTTAAAGGCCACAGTCTTGTTGTTTTTTATGAAATAATCGGCAAAATTGAGGCAAAAATAAGAAAAAATAACCAATAGTTAAGGCTCTATCTATGAACAAATCACGCCTCCGTCAACTTGCATTAGCCCGACGCAAAAATGTGTCGGAGCATGTGTTTGGTTTGTTGAATGAGTCGCTCCAACAAGAGTTTATGGATTTCATTACGAGCTTTCAGCTGCCGCATCGCATCATGAGTTTCCAGCCGATTGTGGAGCGCCGGGAAGTTCACATGTCATTTATCCATGAAACATTGGAGTCATTGGGGCATCAGCTTTGTTTTCCGAGAGTCGAAAATGAACATGATATGGTTGCTTATCAGGTGCAATCAAACGATTCTTTGCTGACTTCAGCTTTGGGAATTCAGGAACCTGATCCGGAATTATGCCAAAAAGTTAACATGGCAGACATTGACCTCGTGATTATTCCCCTATTGGCCTTTGATGCTAACGGAAATCGCGTCGGGTACGGCAAAGGATTTTACGACCGATTTTTGCAGGATTGTCGGCCTGACACCCTAAAAATTGGCGTCTGTTTAGATGAACCTGTGCAGCGTATTGATGATGTAGAGGCGCATGATATCCCGTTAGACTTGTGTATTTCGCCTACGGGCCTACATCTTTTCGACGGATTTTATCGCAAAAATCCTTTTGATTCAACGAGATAAGCCCTAATTTTGCAGGCTACAAAAACGCGTTGGTTAGTGAAAATTAGGCATTTATTTATCGTTCTTTTCGTGCTCATGTCGGTCCAAGTGATTGCGCAGGGGGAAGGAAATGAACGTTTGTACTCAATTGAGCCGATCCAACAAGGTTTTAGGAAAAAGTATGTCTACAAGCGTCAGGTAATTGATAATCCGTTGGCCTTGCAAATTCCCTTACTTGAATCGAAAGACCCCGAGGTGAGTTTAGAGTTTTACCGGTTTAAATCGAAGCGAAATCTAATGAATTGGATTTCAAGCGCGGGGGCTGGTATATCCATTTATTCCTGGCTTTATCCGGGAAAAGTATCCAACGGATTTTCGTTGTCGACCGTGGGAGCGGCGGCCTTAATTAATTTTTATTTAGGAACAGTAAGTATGCGGCATTTAAATAAGGCTTTATCTCGATATAACTCGTTGGCTAAAACAAGTCCGCAATTGAGTTTGGAATTTACGCCGACTACCCCGACCTCCGGGTCGTCGTTGGCATTACAATGGAAGTATAATTTTTAATAAAATAAACATGAAAGTTGCTGTTGTAGGCGCCACGGGATTGGTTGGCGGCGAAATCTTAAAAGTATTAGCAGAGCGTAATTTCCCAGTCTCTGAAATCATTCCAGTTGCCTCTGAGCGCTCGATTGGTAAAAAGATTTCCTTTAAGGGAAAAGAGTACGCGGTTGTAGGCTATGAGACAGCGATTGCCATGAAACCCAATGTAGCGATTTTTTCTGCAGGGGGGAGCTCTTCCTTGGAAATGGCCCCTAAATTTGCGGCAGCAGGCATTACTGTGGTGGATAATTCATCGGCGTGGCGGATGGACCCAACGAAGAAATTAGTGGTTCCAGAAATCAACGCGAATACCTTAACGCCAGCAGATAAGATTATTGCTAACCCGAATTGTTCGACGATTCAAATGGTGGTGGTGTTAAATCCATTGCACAAAAAATATAAAATTAAGCGCGTGGTTGTGTCGACATATCAGTCGGTGACCGGCACCGGAAAAGCGGCGGTTGACCAGCTGTTCGATGAGCGGGCGGGCAAAGAAGGTCCAAAAGTATATCCCCATAAAATTGACTTGAACGTATTACCACATATCGACGTGTTTTTGGAGAATGGCTATACGAAGGAGGAGATGAAGATGATTTTGGAAACGAAAAAAATCATGATGGATGAGTCGATTCAGGTAACGGCGACGACGGTGCGTATCCCTACGATTGGGGGACACTCGGAGGCGGTGAACATTGAATTTGAGAATGATTTTGATTTAGCGGAGGTGCGTGCGATTTTGGAAAAAGAGGAAGGCATTATCGTTCAAGATGATCCAAAGAATTTCGTGTATCCGATGCCGATTACCGCACATGGAAAAGATGAAGTATTTGTGGGACGTATTCGTCGGGATGAGTCGCAGAAAAATACGTTGAACGTCTGGATTGTCGCCGACAATCTACGTAAGGGTGCGGCGACGAATGCCGTACAGATTGCGGAGTATTTAGCGGCACACAACTTGATTTAAACAGAAAGGCCGGTTACATCGGCCTTTTTTTAGCTATGACTAGACTTAGTGTAAATATCAATAAGATTGCGACGCTGCGCAATGCGCGGGGGGGCAATAACCCGGATGTCATTCAGGTGGCCTTGGATTGTGAGCGCTTTGGGGCGGAGGGCATTACGGTGCATCCGCGTCCGGATGAACGCCACATTCGCTATGCGGATGTTCGTGCGCTAAAGGAAGTTGTGACAACTGAATTCAATATAGAGGGCAACCCGATGGAACAGTCATTTATTGACTTAGTTTTAGAGGTCAGACCTGAACAAGTCACTTTAGTTCCGGACGTGTTAGGCCAAATCACCTCGAATCATGGTTGGGACACTATTCAGCACCAAAGCTTGTTGCAGTCATTAATCGCGAAATTTAAGTCGGCAGGCATTCGAACCTCGATTTTTGTGGATCCGGTGATAGAGATGATAGAAGCGGCGGCGACTACTGGTACGGATCGCATTGAATTGTACACGGAACCGTATGCGGAAATGTTTGGTGAGAATCCGACACAAGCTGTTTCGGCTTATCGAAAAGCTGCTTTTCGCGCGGCGCAGTTGGGCCTAGGAATTAATGCGGGACACGATTTGAGTTTGGAGAATTTGGCCTTTTTTAAAGCCAATGTGACACCTTTAGATGAGGTTTCAATTGGGCATGCGTTGATTTGCGATGCCTTGTACTTTGGATTGGAAAATACGATTCAGTTGTATAAACGATCGTTAAAATAAAATCCAGGCGCGGGATGACCCGGCGCCTGGATTGAAAAATAATTACTCACGATCGCCTGTTAGAACAACTTGACCGCCAGCAACGGATAATTTGATGTTAGCTACTTTTCCAGATGCCCGTGAAAAGATGATATCTGCATCGTATCCCTGAATTGTAGTCGTAAATACATCGGCTGTTTTCCCTGCTTTTAATACGGCTCCCTCGGTTGGATTTGCATCCGAGCTCAACTGCAAAGAACCATCTTTAATCTCAATAATAATTTTCTTCACATATTCATTATCGGCCATTTTAAACGTAGCTGCATAATCAGCTAAACTCGCTCCACCTTCTTTTTTTCCAGCAAGTACTTGACCTTGCGCTTCGATTTTGATCCCTTTTACAACACCTGCATCGCGGACAAAAGTAATTGTAGCGTTCATGCTAGCTAAATCATATTGATCTGCTTGCTTGCCTGGAGTCAATTCTGCTTCGGGATATCCTTCGGCTGCCAACATAACTTTTCCTTCTTTAATTGAAATGGCAAATGATTTTACGTACGGATTTTCGTCTAATTTAAAAACTCCGGTATAATCTGCGGAAGTTCCTGTTTGAGCCAAACCTGCGAATGAACCCGCTAGCATTAGGCCTAGGAAGAATAATTTTTTCATATGTTATTTTAAGTTAAATTTTGACAAAAATAATGATTTATTGGAAATTGTGATACGCCACTTGGCATAAAATCATTTTCAAAATTTTGTTTTACAAAAGATTTATCTACTTTTGGCGGGCCCAAGAGGTAACAATCAAAAAATTCGTTCAAATAATCAATAGGAGATACAATATGAGATAAAGTTCTACGTTAACAATTTTGAAATTTTATGATTAAAATTCAGGTTAGCGATGCGGCTTTATTATCAGCTTACATCCAAGGGGACGATAAAGCGTTTGAGACATTAGTGAAACGTAGTAAATCCAAAGTGTACACAACTATTTACCTGATCGTCAAGGACCGCTATGTAGCGGAAGACCTAATGCAGGAAGCCTATATTAAGGCCATCGACGTGATGAAGTCTGGGCGATACAATGAAGAAGGGAAATTTTTACCTTGGATTCTGCGTATTGCGCACAACATGGCGATCGATTATTTCCGGAAGGAGAAACGTTATCCAACAATTGTGCTGGAGGACGGGTCGAAATTGTTTAACAGTTTTCAATTTGCAGAGGACTCGGTTGAGGACATACAATTGAAGGCAGATCAAGTCGCAAATGTGCGGGAATTGATCAAAAAATTACCTGATGAACAACGCGAAGTGTTGATCATGCGGCATTATGAAGACTTAAGTTTTCAAGAAATCGCGGATCAAACGGGTGTGAGCATCAATACGGCCTTGGGAAGAATGCGCTATGCGCTTATCAACTTGAGGAAAATGCTAACAAAACAAGAGATTGCCTATGACGCAAAGCTTTACCCCAAATGACCTCATTAAAAATTTGTATGAGCCTGAATCGGGCTTCACCCAAAATTTATCTGCCAAAGAACGCTCGGAGTTAGCGTCCTTTAACCAGGTCAAAAACGCATTAGATCAAGCGGCTTACGAGCCCGCTGATCGTGTCGTCGATCGAATCCTCGCGTATTCAAAACACAAAGAGTCGATTAAATCCTAATCTTGAAATTGTTTCTTAATTTGCATGAAATTCAACACATGCAGAAGAAGGAACGATTTCAAGCTTTTATCGCGCATTTTTCCACCTCTTTTCCCGAGGCGGAGACGGAATTGCATTATCGTAATCCTTTTGAGTTGTTGGTGGCCGTGGTACTTTCCGCACAGTGCACCGATAAACGTATCAACCAGATCACGCCGGCTCTTTTTAATCGATTTCCGGATCCACAAGCGCTTGCGGATTCCAGCGTGGATGAAATTTTTTCGTATATCCGTTCGGTTTCCTATCCGAATAATAAAGCAAAACATTTGTTGGGCCTAGGCCAAAAATTAGTTGACCAATTTCAGGGTTCCATTCCCGTGACAATTGATGATTTACAAACTTTACCGGGCGTGGGGCGTAAAACGGCTAATGTGATTGCATCGGTTGTGTATAACCAACCGGCCATGGCGGTAGACACGCATGTGTATCGTGTTTCTCGCCGATTGGGCTTAGTTCCACAGACGGCAAAAACACCCTTATTGGTTGAAAAAGCACTGATTCGGCATTTGCCAAACGACATAATTCCTCGGGCGCATCATTGGCTCATATTACATGGGCGCTATGTTTGTGTGGCGCGCAAGCCACATTGTTTGGCTTGTGACATCAGTCATTTTTGTTCCTATTTTGCTAAAAATACCCCCAAATGATTGAGTTAATAGGTGTGTCAACGGCCCTACTGGGCGTATTTTTTTCCATGCGCCGCCATTGGATAGCTTGGGTGTGGAACATCATTTCTTCCGGGGTATATCTCTATGTCTTTTATACTAATCAGCTTTATGCGGATATGGAGTTGCAGGGATTGTTTATCGTTTTAGGATGTATCGGTTTATTTACATGGAATCGATCGGAACAAAACTGGCGTGCGGAGCGATCTGGTGTTACGCATATATGCATAGGCGTTATTTTTTCGTTGGCCATGGGACTTGGATTAGGCTATTTACATGCTAGGTATTTACCGGATGCATCTTATCCATTTTTGGATGGGGCGCTGGCCGGGTTTAGTGTCTGGGCAACTTGGTTAGCGACACAGAAAAAAATAGTGAATTGGATTATCTGGATTGGGGTGGACGTACTGTATGTAGGCCTATACATTCAGAAAGAAATGTGGGGGACAGCATGTTTGTACGCGGTGTTTATTGCACTGGCTATTCAAGGCTACCGAGATTGGTCAAATACCTTAAAATCAATTGATTAAAAAATAATAGACGGAACCTGTCGATTTCAATTATATAAATTTATCTTTGCATAAGCGAACAAATTTGTATTTGCAAGTGCTTGACTATTAGTCACTTACACCTTAATTTAATTTTTTTTATTATGGCGAACGAAGAAAAACTACGTTATTCAGCTGACGAATTAAAAGAGTTCGAAGCGATCATTCAAGGGAAATTGGCCGAGACCAATGCCGAGCTTAAGTATTTACGCGAAACGTTGCGAAAAAAGAATGATCCAGGTACAGATGATACATCGGGAAACTCGAAGGTCATGGAAGATGGTGCTAATACGCAAGAGAAAGAAAGTTTAAATCAGTTGGCGGTACGTCAACAAAAATTTGCGACTAGCCTTGAAAATGCCATGATGCGTATCAAAAACGGCACATATGGTGTTTGCATTGAGTCGGGCAAATTAATTTCAAAAGAACGTTTACGTTTAGTTCCGCACACACAGCATTCAATTGAGGCAAAGTTAAAACAACGGTAAATGGGATTTTTCGAAAACAATAGGCTGGTCGAACTAGTAACAAACTACTTGAAGACGCAGTTTGAGATCATCAAACTGGATATTCAGGAGCGTTTGGAAGCCTTATTGGAACGAATTTTCAAGTTCATTGTTATTGCTTTTGCCTTTGGCATCGCGGGAATATTTGCCTTGATGGGCCTCGCGAATGCAATCAACCAATGGCTTTCTAGCGCATTTTGGGGCTATTTAATCGTAGCTGGAATAAGTTTAGTGGTGGGACTTTTATTAGTCGCTAGCTTTCGGGCTCCCCAACCAGAAAAAATTAGTGAAGAAGTAATCGAAGATGAGTCAGATAACTGAACAAAAAGCGGTGTTAGAAGCGCAGGCTTCTGCATACCAGCAGGAATTAGTAGAAGAAATTGCTGATATCAAGCAAATTGCGAAAGAGCGTGGCGGCCAAATCCTCATTGCAGGTGGCGTTCTTGCCGGAGCGTACTTATTATATTCCTTGTTTTCCGATTCTTCAAAAAAATCGGATAAAAACGAATCTTCTTTTATTGGGAATGCATTAACCTCGTATGCGGTAGGTATCGCGCTTTCGTTAGCGAAAGATCAGTTAGTTGATTATTTGAAAAAGCTCGAATCAGAGTCCTCCAAATAACCTACCTTTGGCAATCCTCCAAGGTTTGCCAAAGGTAAGGGGGTATTAATTTTCCATTAAATACGCCTTAATAAAATCATTTATTTCACCGTCAAGTACGGCATCCGTGTTGGACGTCTGATGGTTTGTTCGGTGGTCTTTTACACGGCGATCATCTAATACATACGACCGGATCTGCGACCCCCATTCAATTTTCTTTTTACCTGCTTCCACTTCCGCTCGTGCTGCATTGCGCTTGTCGATTTCGATTTGGTATAATTTAGATTTCAAGAGACGTAGAGCTACTTCTTTATTCATCAACTGCGAACGTTCTTGTTGGCACGCAATAATAATCCCCGAAGGCTTATGCGTCAAGCGCACTGCAGTCTCAACTTTATTGACATTCTGTCCTCCAGCACCACCTGAACGGAACGTATCCCAATCAATGTCGGCCGGATTAATTTCAATTTCAATCGTATCATCTGCTAGCGGGCAAATGTAGACGGAGGCGAAAGATGTGTGCCGACGGGCATTCGAGTCAAACGGCGAGATACGCACTAAGCGGTGAACGCCGTTCTCCGACTTTAAATTACCATAGGCAAATTCGCCATCGACTTCGATGGTGACAGATTTAATTCCGGCCACGTCGCCTTGGTTTTCGTCTACTAAACGCACTTTAAAGCCATTTTTCTCGGCCCACATGTGGTACATGCGTAGCAGCATGGCGGCCCAATCTTGTGATTCGGTACCACCGGCGCCGGCGTTGATTTCAAGTACAGCGCTCATGTTGTCGCCTTCTTCCGACATCATTTTTCGGAATTCGAGGGATTCGAGTAAGGCTTCGAGTTTGGCACCTTCCGAATCTACTTCGGGTTCTGAGGCCTCCCCCATTTCATAAAATTCCCAAATAGTCTCTAGATCGTCTTGTGCGCGGGATAATTGGTCAAATCCATCTGTCCAAAATTTCAGCCCACGCATTTCGCGCATGGTACTTTCCGCTTTGTCGGGATTATTCCAAAATTCGGGATCTAACGTAACCGTCTCCAGTTCGGAGATTAAATATTTCTTGTGATCGTAGTCAAAGATACCTCCTTAAAGCCTCTATTCTGGCTTTCAGGTCATTGAACCTGTCTCTAGTCATGTGTTTTTCTTCTTTATAAAGTGCAAATATACCCGATTTTGTGCTAAATTGCGGCCTCATTCATTTAAATCAAGCAATAAAATGGCGCAACAATACGATTTGATCGTGGTAGGCACAGGCCCTGGAGGTTATGTAGCAGCTATCCGAGCTTCTCAATTAGGTTTAAAATGTGCAGTCGTGGAGAAAGAATCTTTGGGGGGCATTTGCCTGAACTGGGGATGTATTCCTACTAAAGCCTTATTAAAATCTGCCAGTGTCTTTGAATACATCAAACATGCAGCTGATTACGGAATTAAAGTAAAAGGAGCCGAGGCCGACTTCCCAGCGGTGATTGCGCGTTCACGTGGTGTGGCGGATAGCATGAGCAAGGGGGTTCAGTTTTTGATGAAGAAAAACAAGATCGACGTGATCATGGGATTCGGAAAAATCCAACCGGGCAAAAAGGTGGAGGTAACGGATGCAGATGGTAAAGCGACGATTTACGAAGGAAAAAATATCATGATTGCGACGGGAACTCGGGCGCGTGCATTACCGAATATCCCAATTGACGGTGAAAAAGTGATTGAATACCGGAAGGCGATGACTTTGGAAAAGCGACCGGATTCGATGGTGATCATCGGTTCAGGTGCGATCGGTGTAGAATTTGCATATGTATATGCAGCGATGGGAACTAAAGTAACGATCGTAGAATTTATGCCAAACATCGTTCCCGTAGAGGATGAAGATGTATCCAAAGAATTGGCGAAGCAGTACAAGAAAATGGGTATCGACATTTTGACATCGTCAAGTGTTGAGTCTGTGGATAGCAAAGGAAAAGGTTGCAAAGTGAGTGTTAAAACGCCAACCGGCAATCAAGATATCGTATGTGATATCGTGTTATCTGCGGCGGGTGTGATTTGCAATTTGGAAAATATTGGTTTGGAGGAAGTGGGTATCATTGTGGACAAGGGACGTATTCCTGTAAACTCTTGGTATGAAACGAATATCCCTGGTTACTATGCGATTGGGGATATAACTCCGGGTCCAGCTTTGGCACACGTGGCATCGGCAGAAGCCATTATTTGTGTGGAAAAAATGGCTGGTCACAAGACGGAGGCATTGGATTATACAAACATTCCAGGCTGTACGTATTGTACGCCAGAAATTTCTTCGGTGGGTATGACTGAGAAAAAAGCAATTGAAGCTGGTTATGATATTAAAGTAGGTAAGTTTCCATTCGTGGCTTCTGGAAAAGCGACAGCTGCCGGAGCGCGTGATGGTTTTGTGAAAGTCATTTACGATGCCAAATACGGTGAGTTATTAGGCGCACACATGATCGGTTACAATGTAACTGAGCTGATTGCGGAAGCGGTTGTCGTACGTAAATTAGAAAGTACGGCTTACGAGATTATGAAATCGATTCATCCACACCCGACCATGTCAGAAGCCTTTAAGGGCGCGACGGAAGCGGCTTATGGAGAAGCGGTAGATTTATAAAATGGAAGAGGAGCTCAAAAAGGCTCCTCTTTTTTTTATCCAAAATAGGCTTCCGTGCCTCCCTCAAGCCAGTCGGCGCCGGGAATCATTGCAGCGGCATCTGCTGAGCGGCCTCCGCCTTTGCCACAAACGGTGATGATCGGTTTATCGGTTGGCAATTCGTGTAATCTCTGCGCGAGTTCTTTGAGCGGAATGTTTTTCGACCAAGGAATATGTCCTTCTTCGAATTCGTTCGCATAGCGCACATCGAGCACAAAGACTTTCCCGTGTTTTAATAGTGGCTTAAAGTCGGCTTGGGTCATTACTTGATTTCCCGCACTTGAATTTGTTGGTACGCCACCTTGCTTTTAGGATCGTGTGCTTGAATCGCAATGGTTCCTGGTTGAAGTTTACGCGGATCGGTGCCGTTGGCACGTTCAGCGGTTTCAGTATAATCGATCACGGTTTGGCCGTTGATTTTCGTTGTGATTTTATTTCCTAGAACGATTACATTCAGGTCAAACCACTCGCCGTCTTTGGCGTAGGTTTCTTTGGCATCTTGAATGCCATAGACAGAAGCCGTACGTCGCCAGTCGGTGTGCGAATTATTCACCTGAATTTCATAGCCTTGTTTTGGCCAGTCTTTTTCTAGGAAAGCGGTACATACATATAAGCCAGAATTAGCACCTGGATAGGTTTTCACGCGGGCGTGTACTTCGAAATTTCTAAGATTAAGGCCTTCGTAGAAGAGGTGAGCGCGGGGGCCTTCGATGATGAGTTCACCGTTTTCGACGCGGAAGGAAGTGGGGTTTTCGCTGGTTTTCCAGGCTTTGAGGTCTTTGCCATTAAAAAGGTCTTTCCATTGGGCGTTGGAGGTGAAGCTTACGAGGAGTAGGAGTAGTAAGAGGTTTTTCATAAGAAATGAGGTTTAGATTAGAAATTTGTTTGCAAGTTATTTTATAAAAAGGTAAGACCTATTCTTTTATTCAATCCAACTTCAAAAATCTTAATTAGCGTCGAGAGTTGTATATTTCCTTTGGCATTCTCAATTTTTGAAATGTAGCTTTTTTTTGTCCCCGTTTTCTCGGCCAATTGTTCTTGCGTCAGGTTAGCTTCTTTTCTCGCTTCTTTAAGCATTTCACTTACGATAAACATATGCGCGTTTTTCTCAAATTCGGTTCTAGATTGGGAGCCAATTTCTCCGTGCTCTAAGTTAATTAATTCTTCAAAATTTTGAACTCCAGCGTATGTATTCATGAACTTATTTTTTTAGCTTGAAGTAGTCCTCCATTAATTTTAATCCTTTTTCAAGTTCTGATTTAGGAGTCTTTTGAGTTTTCTTTTGAAAAACATTTAAAAGTACGATAATAGAACCTTCATCAAAACAACAAAATATTATATAAATATTCGATTTATACTCAACTCGAATTTCATAAAGTCCATTTGTTCCTGTTAAATGTTTAAAAAATTTCTAGGGAACTTGGTTTGTTTGTCTAATTAATTGAAACACATATTTGATTTTCGTCTTCAGTTTTTCATCTTGGATGGAGTAAAACTCAATAAAGTAATTTCCATAAAAGAGTATGGTTCTTTGCATTTAGCAAAGTTATCTCGAAAGATAACATTTTAAAATTTAAAAACTGATAATTAGTTGGCATAATGAAGATTATCAATTCATTGATAACGCCTACAAATCAAGTATTACCCGCAAATTAATTTTAAGTTTTACTTGTTGCACCTGCGTCAATCGACCTAATTTTGATATCAATCGCGTATTATCGATGGCCCGAATTTGGTCTACCAACACATCACTCAATTCATCTAATTGACCTTTTGCCAAATGTATTCGCAGGTATTCTAATTCCGGCTGGACATTGGTTGTTACTGGACAGATAAGCGTGGACAAATGTATGGTATTCAATAGATCTGTCTGAACAATAACAACTGGCCTTGTTTTGCCAGCCTCTGTGCCTTTGCTCGGATTTAAATTCGCCAACCAGATATCATATTGCTTAATTTCCATCGAACAGCTGATCAAACTCCCGCAAAATTTCCATGGATTCAATGGCAGCCACGGCTGATTCCTTAGCTAAAGCCTTTTTCAATAATCTTCTTTTTTGTACCAGATTATACATATTGACCGCTTCGTTGATATACCGATTCCGCGCCAAGCGCAATTGTGCCGTTATTTCTTCCGTTTCGTTAAAAATATCGTCGTCCAACTTAAGCGATAAAATTTTCATCTGTTTGATTTTTTTCAAAGGTATATATTAATAGTATATACCGCAAGTCTGTAGACAGATTATCAATTCATTGATATGACAAATAACTTAGCATCAATAAAATTCAAAGCCGGAATCTTTACGTTCCAATCAAAAATTAGATTAACCTGCTCTCATAAACAAAAAAGCCTCCCAGCTCACGCTGGAAGGCTTCGTAGAGGGGAAGGGATTCGAACCCTCGGTAAGCTTGAGACCTACACACGCTTTCCAAGCGTGCTCCTTAAACCACTCGGACACCCCTCTAATTGGGATGGCAAAGTTATCAATTTATTTTGACGAATCGAAAAAGCCATCCATATCCTTTTTGAACTGAATCAAAGAAGGTTTGTGGATGTAATACATGTGGCCCGACTCATACATTTTGATGTCCACCCGGCTGCGTTGCTCCGGACGTAAAAACATGTGCTCAATATCATATAAAGCCGTAAAATACGGGGTCGCAAAGTCATAATACCCACAACCCAAATACACCTTCAAGGCCGGATTTTTCGCCATCGCATCACGCAAACTCTCCGCTACATTCAAATACTTATTCTGCACATTCTTGTACGACCACGGATACACATCCCCAAACACATTATAGCCCTTTTCCTCCTTAAACTTTAATTCCTTCTGCATATACGCGTTGATCGTCGACGTAAACGGCCCGTCTATGTTGGCAAAAGACGGATCAAAATCCACATATTCCCCCCCATCATCCAAGTTCCTTCCGGTAAAGCGAGCATCCAAACGACCCACGGACAAACCATCCGCCCGACGTAATGATTTATAAAAACGATTCTCGTCTACCCGTAGATTGGACTGCAAACACAACTCTTTGGAAAGTCCCGTCCAGTAGGCCAACTTACCAGCAATCGCGTCCTTTTCCGCGGCCGACATCCATCCGCCCTTAATCAATGCCGAGGCATATTCACCAATCGACCAAGCCTCAGATTCTTTTAAAATATCTGCCAAAGGGCGTGACTGCAAGGCTGGAGCTAATTTCTTATGGTACCATGCCGCCGCCGTATAAGACGGAACATATAAAGCACGAGGCAAATCATTCCCAACCGCGTAATCATTCGTTCCAAAATTCAAGACAGCCGAAATCAAAATCACACCATTGATGTAAATCCGATGGCGATCCTGCAAGTGCTTCGCTAATCCCGCCGCACGTGTTGTTCCATAACTCTCACCTGCTAAGAATTTCGGCGATGCCCAGCGCTCATAGCGACTCAAAAAGTTGCGTACAAACGCACCAATTGATTCGATATCTTCTACATATCCGTGGTATTTGCTGGCATCCTGGCCAACCGCACGTGAATAACCCGTTGACACAGGATCGATGAAAACTAAATCCGTTTTGTCCAACCATCCATATTCATTGTCGACATACGTATACGGTGGAGCGGTCGCAGTTCCGTCATCCTTCAACAGCACACGCTTGGGACCGACACCCCCCATGTGCAACCACAAAGAAGCTGAACCCGGACCACCATTAAAGGTAAAGGTCACGGGACGCTTGCCAGCATCCTCGCCATCCTTTTGATAATAGGTAAAAAAGATCTTCGCTAACACCTTGCCGGTATCGGCCTTCATGTGCATATAACCGGTATAGGCTGTGTAATTCAGCGGCTTTCCGGCCAGATTCAACACATGCGTTGTCTTAACTACCTCCACACCTTGAATGTCCATGGTAGGCTTTTGAGCCAGTAGACCAAAGAAGCTCAAACAAATAATTCCAGTAAATATTGATTTCATGTAAATAAATTTAAAAACGAATATAAAAATTCTTTGGCAATAAAAACGTTTTGACTTACTTTTGCCTAATACTCTATATATCATATAGACTTAATACGTTTAACTTACCCAATATGCAAAGTTTCCGCTCTGAGATAGAAAACCCGATCGTCGAAAAAGACATCCTAGATTTGGCCAAAAAGATCGCCCAATTCAAGGCTGGCGAGATTCACGAGGAGAAGTTCCGTAGTCTGCGTTTGGCGCGTGGGGTGTATGGACAGCGCCAACAAGGTGTTCAGATGATCCGTATTAAATTGCCCTACGGCAAGATACAATTCCATCAATGGAAGCGCATCGCGGATATTTCAGACAAATATTCAACGGGAAACTTGCACTTAACGACCCGACAAGACATTCAAATCCACTTCGTTTCGTTAGACCGCACGCCGGAACTTTGGGCGAAATTGGAACAAGACGATATCACACTGCGCGAAGCCTGCGGAAACACGGTCCGTAACATCACCGCCTCCCCTACTTCCGGCATTGACCCGAACGAACTTTTCGACGTAAGCCCGCATGCAGATGCTGCTTTTCGTTATTTTCTGCGCAATCCCATCTGCCAAGAAATGGGGCGCAAAATTAAAATCTCCTTCTCAAACACCGAAGAAGACACATCACTCGCGTATCTACATGACGTAGGTTTCGTTCCCAAAATCCAAAATGGCACCCGCGGCTTTAAAGTCGTAGTGGGTGGTGGACTAGGGGCCCAACCTATGTTGGCACACACCGCTTACGAATTCCTACCAGAAAATGAAATCATCCCATTCATGGAGGCCATCTTGCGCGTTTTCGATCGCCATGGCGAACGTAATTCCCGCCACAAGGCCCGCATGAAGTTCTTGATTCAGAAAATTGGCTTTGAGGAATTTATGAATTTGGTGAACACAGAAACCAAAGCTTTGAAAAATCACAGCTTCGCGATTGCAGATGCGTCCGCTTGGGAGGTATCAGAGCCAACCCTAACAGCTGAGATCGCAGCACCGTCAACCACTGAATACCAAACGTGGATCGACACAAATACTTTTGAACAAAAGCAAAAAGGATTCCACGCGGTATACGTGCGGATATTGAATGGCAATATTTCCAGCGATACGTCGCGTTCATTAATCGAGGCGCTAACAGGCTACATCGGGGATGATGTTCGAATCACGATCAACCAAGGATTGATGTTGAAGTTTGTGCCTACGGCGAATCTACCTTACGTATTCCAAGTATTGAATGCGCATGGTTTAGCAGCACCGGGCGCGAATTCGATTGCCAACATAACCGCATGCCCGGGAACGGACACGTGTAATTTGGCGATTTCAGATTCAACGAACATCACCTCAAAATTAGAGGAAGTGATCAACGACGAATTCCCATCCTTGATTCACGACAGCGCGATGAAAATCAAGATTTCGGGTTGTATGAATGCCTGTGGCCAACATAGCATGGCATCCATCGGATTTCACGGATCGTCGTTGAAAGCGGCGGACAAACGCGTTTTGCCTGCCTTGCAGGTGTTAATCGGCGGAGCAACCTTAGGAAATGGTGACGGCCGCATCGCGGATAAAGTAATCAAAGTTCCTTCCAAAAGAGGTCCTCAAGTCCTACGTGTTCTATTGAATAACTTTGAAGAAAATGCTACTAGTGACGAATATTTCCACGAATATTACGATCGTCAAGGCGAGAAATACTTCTATAATTTATTGAAACCAATAGCGGATTTGACAACATTGGTTGACTCCGACTTTGTTGATTGGGGTGCAACGGACAACTTCGCAACGGAAATCGGCGTAGGTGAATGTGCCGGAGTGATGATCGATTTGGTAGCAACCTTGTTGTTCGAATCGGAAGAAAAATACGAATGGACAGAGGCGGCTTTGGAAGACAAGCGCTGGGCGGATGCCATCTACCATGCCTACTCGGTCTTCATTTCAGCGTCAAAAGCGTTGTTGTTAGATAAGTCGGTGACGGTTGCGAATCAAAGTGCGGTCATCAATAAGTTTGAGGAGCATTTTGTGGCAACAGGTGAATTTGCAATAGAGGCTGGGACCTTCCCGGAATTGGTTTTGCAGATCAACCAAAACGAACCATCAGAGGCTTTTGCAATTCAGTATGCCGCGCAAGCACAGACCTTTTTATCAGCAGCCACATCATTCCGCCAAGCCATCGCATGAAAAATTTAAGTCACTTCAGAAAATTAGAACCACAACCCCGCTTAACAGTGGTGGGTGCAGGGCCTGGTGATCCGGAATTGATCACGTTGAAAGCGATCAAGTCGATTGCATCTGCGCAGGCAGTATTATATGATGCGTTGGTGGATGTCAGTTTATTGGAGCATTGTTCACCTGTTTGCGAAAAAATATTCGTTGGCAAAAAGCCAGGCGAGAGCCATTCGCAAGCAGGAATCAACGAACTAATCGTTGAAAAAGCCTATGCGTTGGGACACGTCGTTCGCTTGAAAGGTGGTGATCCATTTGTTTTCGGACGAGGTCAGGAAGAGATTGAATTCGCGAAATCTTATGGACTTATTACCGGATATATTCCCGGTATCAGTTCTTCTTATGCAGCGGCAGGCGCGGCCGATATTCCCTTGACGGTACGTGGAGTGAATGAAAGTTTTTGGGTAATGACCGGTACCAAATCGGACGGTTCATTGACCGAAGATTTAAAACTTGGTTTACAATCCACAGCAACCTTGGTGATTTTGATGGGGATGAATAAATTGGGGAAAATTGCGTCCTTATGCCAAACCTTCGGCAAAGGTGACATCTCAGCCGCCATCATTCAAAACGGAACTTTAGCGAATCAGCGCGTTGGAATTTCTACCGCAGCAGAGCTTGAAAATTTGGCTAAAAAAGAAGACCTTCGTAACCCTGCAATTATCGTGATCGGCGAAGTAGTTCGCCACGCGAAGCCTGAATTGTGGGAGAAAATTTTAAAAAATTCACTGAATCGCTAAGCTTTGGCAAACCTTAAAGGTTTGCCAAAGCTAAACGAGGAAATCAACCTTTTCGTATGTCACAAAGAATTAACATATCCTCTGGATCCCCATTTGAAGACGTTTTCGGCTATTGCCGTGCCGTAAAAACAGGAAACTTAGTAGAAATATCAGGTACTGTTGCCCTCATTGATGGTGAAAAAGTAACCGCAGATGATTTATATGCGCAAACGTATAACATCATTGAGCGCATTGCAGTCGTATTAGAAGAAGCAGGATCGTCGATTAAAGATGTGGTTCGTACCAGAATTTTCACCACCGACATCTCTCAAAATTTAGAAATCGCCCGCGCCCATGCACACTTCTTTGGTGAGGTAAAACCCACTACAGGGATCTACGAAATCTCCGCTTTGATTGCCCCTCAATATAAAGTGGAGATTGAATTCACGGCATGGGTGGGGTAGTTTCCTTTGGCAAAGCTCCTGGCTTTGCCAAAGTTATAAGTATGCTAGCGCAAGAAAATCAATAAATACCATGCATGGGCCAAATAGGGCAATGCTGTAAGCTTTGCTAAAGAAAAAGCCAACGTCTAGCGTCTAACGTCCGGTGTCTAAGCCTGCCGCCTCCCTCTTCAACAACTCCGCCTCGATCGGCACCACACCTAATAACTCACACACTAAGCCTCCGCCCAAATTCGCAAGTTCCGCGATTTGTGCTGGCGTTGCACCGGCCGCTAATGCGCAAGCCGCAATCGAGATCACGGTATCGCCGGCACCCGACACATCGGCGATTTGACGAATGTGCGCTGGGATAACAAACTGCTCCGACGCGTAATCCATATACACCCCGCGCTCAGAAAGCGTCACAAATACACCTCCAAAATTTTGAGATTCTTTGAATTTCTTAACAGTCGCAGGCAAGGCCAAAGCGCTCAAATCCGAAGATTCCAAGCCCAAACCATCCCGCAATTCATGCAAGTTTGGCTTAAACAATGTCGCTCCCCCGTAGGCAAAAAAGTTCTTCTTCTTCGGATCTACGACCGTTGGGATACCCGCCGCCTTCGCCAATCCAATCACCTCTTGAATCAATCCCTCACTCAAAACACCCTTATCGTAATCTTCAAAAATAATCACATCTACTTGTGAAATGGACGCTTTGATAGCGGCCAATAAAGCTGCAGAAGACGCCTGCAAAATCTGCGCCTCAGTCTCCGAATCCACCCGAATGAGTTGTTGGGACCCCGCGATTACACGCTCCTTCACGGTAGTAGGCCGACCGGCCTCCTGGATGATTCCGTCTACCGACAAACCTGCATCTACTAAAATTTGTAACAACGAAGAACCGGTCGCATCATCCCCGATCACAGAAAAAACCAAAGGTTTGGCTCCCAAACTCGCCACATTCAACACTACATTTCCCGCACCACCCAAACGCGATTCCCGCTTCACCACATTCACCACTTGCACCGGTGCCTCAGGCGAAATCCGACTCACTTTTCCCCACGTATAGGCATCGACCATCAGATCCCCGATCACCATCACTCGAAGCTTCGAAAAGCCCTCAATAACTTTAGCTAATGCGCTCATAAATTAACCTCCTATCGTCGTCATCGATTCATTAATAACGCTCTTTCTATTTTTTTCAGCCTCAAAACCATCAAGAGGCCGCTTTTGATACAATCCCACGAGTACATCACGTAGCTCCTCATCCGAAATTCCAGAGCGAAGATACGCCTTCAAATCAAAAACGCCATCATCATATAAACAGGTTTTTACTTGCCCTTTGGCAGTCAATCGCACGCGATTGCAACTTCCACAAAAAGTTCGCGAAAACGCAGCAATAATGCCCACATCCCCCGCATGACCAGGAATTTCATACCTATTTGCCGTCTCTCCACCACGCATTAATACAGGTTTCATATCCGCATAAACCGTTTTCAACTCCGCCAAAATTCGGCCATGATTCCAAAACAAAGTACCCTCCACCAATCCCGAACCATTAAATGGCATCTCCTCAATATACCGAACCGAAATCGGCAAGTTTTTAGTCAACGCAGCCAATGCCAATATATCTTGCTCATTCTGCCCCTTCATCACCACCGCATTGATTTTTACCTCAAAACCAGCCTCCACTAAACGCAGTAAATTTTGATATACAACCTCATAATCATCCCGACGGGTTATCTGCTTAAAGCGGTTACGATCCAAGGCATCCAAACTTAAATTCACAGAACGAATACCCATGACCTTTAATTGGTCTATATAATCCCCAATCAACACGCCATTACTCGTCAAACAAATTTCCAAGCCAGGTAGCGACGAAATTTCCGTCAGAAAATCCATTAATCCATTGCGCACAAATGGCTCACCGCCCGTAATCCGAACTTTCTCGATTCCCATACCATGCATCACCCGAACCACACGCACCATCTCCGGCCAAGTCAACAATTCCCGCTCCGGCATGTACACAATCCCCTCCGCAGGCATGCAATACGAACAACGTAAATTACATCGATCGGTCACCGCAAGACGTAAATACGTCATCGGCCGACCGTGATTATCCAAGAGTTGATTATCTTTACCCATTCGACGCGCAAATTACAAAAAATATGGCCACCTATACCCTGCTTCTATTCGGCATTTGCCGAGATCTTCTAAAAAAAGATCAAATAACAATCGAAACCCAGGGGCCAATCGAAGCTTATGCACTTTTGGAAATCACCAAAAACACCTATCCAGCCTTACGAACTTTACCCTCACTTCGCCTCGCGGCCGACCACCATTTTCCAAAAACAGATTTTATCGTCGAAGAACACATGGAAATTGCCTTAATTCCACCCGTTAGTGGCGGATAATTGCCCATGATTCCCTACGAAATCAGTAGATTATTTTATCTTTGCAGATTCGAATGATGTAACGCATGCCTGTACCGAGTATTTTTCTGGCACTCCTCACAATTCCTTGGCTTTCCGCCCTGGTAATCGCGCTGATTCCAAAAAATATCCAGGCCAACACATCCATCATTTTAGCCGGAATCTTTACCTCCCTTGCCTTTAAAATAGGCCATATTCCTGAGCAAATCATCGCCTATCCCTGGTTTACACTCGGCGGCAAATCCATCGAAGCAAGTTTTTGGATCAACGCCCACGCCCAATTAGTGCTACTTCTCGTCAGCATTGTCGCCATTTTTGTACAGATTTTTTCTAAATCCTACCTAGCCAAAGACCCGAATATCGGTCGGTACTACAGCTATTTACACCTGTTTATCGGCTCCATGACACTATTGATTTTAACCGATCAAATCTATCTGTTCTACGGTAGCTGGGAACTCGTGGGCGCTTGCTCGTATTTATTAATCGGCTTTTGGCATGAAAAACCAACAGCCATCAAAGCGGCGAAAAAAGCATTTTTGCTCAACCGAATCGGAGATATTGCACTCCTATTCGGGATTATAGGACTCAGCAATTATTTCGGAACGACTAGCTTTTCCAATATTCATGGAACGGCCCCTGCGTTTATCGGAATCGCAATCATCATCGGCGGAATCGGTAAATCCGCGCAATTTCCACTCATGTCCTGGCTGCCGGATGCGATGGAAGGACCGACGCCGGCATCGGCTTTAATTCACGCAGCGACCATGGTAGCCGCAGGCGTATTCGTGGGGATTCGGATTTTCCCATTCGTAGGCGAAGAAACCCATCTTTTCATGGGAGCTATCGGAGCAATTTCCCTAGTTGCTGGTGCCTTTTTCGCCCTATTCCAAAACGACATTAAAAAGGCACTCGCTTATTCAACCATCTCGCAACTCGGCCTCATGTGGCTCGGGATGGGTTCTGGCGCTTCCCTTTTTCATCTATATGTGCACGGCATCTTCAAGGCTGGCCTTTTTCTAACAGCCGGCTCTGTCATCCATTACCTGCATAACCAAAAAGCCACGCATCACCTAGACGCACAAAGCCTCACGCACATGGGAGGACTACGCAAACAAATGCCTATTAGCTTTATCGCCTACGTGATTTTCGGTGCAGGCCTGATGGGGATTCCATTAACGAGTGGTTTTTACAGCAAAGAAAACATCGCCGGTTTCTTATGGGTGTCGGCCCAAAACAGTGCCTTTTCGAGTTATTACTATGTTTTACTGGGTGCTTTGGCGCTAGGGATGGCGCTGACGGCAACGTATATATGCCGACAAACCTACTTGATCTTTTTAGGCCAAAATAGGGGCGGACACAAATTAGAAAAGTCGGAAACACATTGGTTTCAAGTTATACCAATCTGTTTACTGATTTTCTTTAGCTTATTTTTCTGGATTTCAAATAATCCGATAGATGTAGAGAACTCGCTTTTCATAACCTACTTCCGTGTGGGAAGTTATCCCATTCCTTCTTTTTGGTTGGCAATTACAGCAAGCACTTGGGTACTTGGGATCTTAGCCACAGCATTAACTCGCCACTGGATCCCCGCGAAAAATTACCAGTTTGCTGGTTTTCTTTGGCCTAAAACCTACCAAATAGCCCTGTGGATAGGCCTTAAAACACATGTTTTTGACGTCCGAGTACTTGACAGAATCGTAGTCAAATTAACAGAATTGCAAGTTATCATCGCACACCTTTCCGCCTGGATTGACCGTCACATCGTCGATGGGATCGTGGAAGGAATCGCATCATTTAGTCAAGCCTTGGGCGCGCGCGTGCGCACTTGGCAATCCGCTCAAGTTCAAAAATATTGGATTTGGGTTGTTATCACATTGATTTTCATCCTACTTTACCTGCTGTATTAATGGGAAATATATCATTACTTATTGTTCTGCCTTTAGTTGCCGCACTCATCGCGGGTTTCGGAAAATTAGGTGCGACCTACACCCGCCTACTTGCTTTAGGTGTTATAGGGATTCAAATCCTTGTTTTGGCAAAAATTGCACTCGTTTTTGACCCATTACAGGTAAGTTACCAGCAAAGTGAATCCATAAGCTGGATTCATTTAAATCTGGGTAATCTAGGCCAATTCGTTTCGCATTATGCCGTAGGAATAGACGGACTCAGCATAGGATTAGTCCTTTTAACAGGCCTAATCAGTTTTGTCGCGCTCTGGAATTCAAACGAAATTAATACCAAAATTGAAGCCTATTATGCACTCGTATTACTGCTAAATGCATCGCTTATGGGCTGTTTTGTCGCACGAGACATGTTCCTATTCTACGTATTTTTTGAGTTTATGTTGTTGCCCATGTATTTTTTAATCGGAATTTGGGGAGGACCACGTCGAAATTATGCCTCCTTAAAATTCTTCATTTATACGTTAGTTGGCTCAATATTCATCCTCATTGTGATGCTAGGCATTTCCTTAGCTTACATGGATCCCTACGAAACGGCCTTGGCAATGCAGAAAATTGGGCCTAACCAATCTTTTGGTCTAGAAGCCTTACAATCCATGCAAACGGCCTTAGCCGCCCATGAAATTACACCGAACCAAGTCGTGCATAGCTTTGATTTCCAAGCATTAAGTGATCCGTTGAACTGCCAACCAAATAATCTATTCAGTCCACAATCCGGATTTTTGTTGGGCGGACTATCGGGTCGGACATGGGGATTCTGGTTATTGTTCATTGGTTTTGCCATCAAATTACCACTCGTTCCTTTACACACTTGGCTTCCCGATGCACACGTGGAAGCTCCCACGCCCATTTCAGTATTATTGGCAGGTATCTTATTAAAAATCGGTGCGTATGGTTGGATGCGTATGGCGATCCCTTTCTTCCCTAATGAGGCCTTGGATTCTGCTAGAGTCATGGCTGGCTTAGGTGTTTTGTCCATAATTTATGGCGCGTACAATGCACTGGCAATGAGTGATTTAAAGAGATTAGTGGCCTATTCATCTGTTTCGCACATGGGTTTCGTGCTTTTGGGAATCGCCTCATTTACAGCGGAAGGCTGGCAGGGGGCCATTTTTCAGCTACTTTCGCACGGGATACTTTCGTCCTTATTATTCTTAATTGTGGGCGTTCTATACAGTCGGACCGGCAATCGTCAAATAGATAATTTCGCTGGTCTCGCCACGAAAATGCCTTGGTTCACGGTTGTTTCGGGTATTGCCATTTTCGCATCCCTGGGCTTACCGGGATTCTCTGGGTTCATCGGTGAATTTTTCAGTTTGATGGGCGCTTTCACGAGTCCGTATTTAATGCCCATCTATGCAATTTTAGGTGGATTGGGAATTCTCTTAGGTGCAGGATATTTGCTTTGGACATTTCAAAAAATATATTTGGGTAACTATTTTGTGCGTGACAGCACGTGGGAAATGCCCGACTTGACATTGCTTGAAAAAGTAAGTCTTTTCGGCTTAGGTATCTTGAGCATCATTTTCGGAATTTTCCCGGGAATCATTTTTGAGCTAAGTGAAATTTTCGTAACTAACAGCCTGAATTTGATTTTTCACTAATGAAGGTGTATATCCTTTAAAATTTTAATTAAACCTATCAAACAAAGACTATGAAAAATAATGTTAGTCGGAGAGAAATCCTGAAAAGCTCAGCTGGATTAGCGGGCTTGGGGGTATTCGGTTCATCTATGGAGGAGCGTTTCAAGAAAGCGGACCTCGCTGTGGGTGCAGACCTAAAAGGAAAAGTACAGCATTCGGCTTGTCGGTGGTGCTATGACAAAATTCCATTTGAGGAATTAATTGTAAATGCCAAACGCATTGGCTTATCTTCCATCGAACTTACCGGTCCAGATGATTGGGAAATTTTGAAAAAATACGATATGACTGCGGCGATTGGTTGGGGCAAATACCCTACCGGCATGAACATTCCGAACTTCTTCAATAAAGTAAAAAACCACGATGGTTTGGTTGGTTTTTATGAAGACATCATCCCAAAAGCTGCCAAAGCAGGTGTAAAAAACATTATTGCTTTTTCGGGAAACCGCGATGGCATGAGTGATGAAGACGGTTTGATCAATTGCAAAAAAGGATTGCAACGTGTTATGAAGACCGCGGAACGTTACGATGTAACGATCTCCATGGAATTATTGAACTCCAAAGTAAATCACAAAGACTATCAGGCAGACACCACGGAATGGGGTGCCGCACTTTGTGAGATGGTAGGTTCCGATAAATTCAAATTACTTTACGACATCTACCACATGCAAATCATGGAAGGGGACGTAATTGCGACGATTAAGAAATACTACCCATATATTTCCCACTACCATACAGGTGGGGTTCCAGGACGTAATGAAATCGATGATACGCAAGAATTAAATTATGCGGCAATCATTCGCGCGATATACAATACGGGCTACAAAGGGTATATTGGCCAAGAGTTTATTCCAGCGCGCGCCGATAAAATGGCGTCGTTAGAACAAGCCGTTAAAATCTGCGATATCTAACATGGCTTAGTAAATTTTTGAACCAGCTTCTGATCAACAGGAGCTGGTTTTTTTATGCCAATAAATTGATAATCTGGCGTGTCATTCAAATTTCGAATGAGGGCGTGGACTTGTGTCAATTACCTTGCGGGTGTAATCCGCTTTGATCGAGAAAATCCTTGTTCTATGAAAAATTTGATACTATTTTTAGCTTTCCCTTGGGGTTTATTGGCCCAATGCCCGGTGATTAGCCAACAGCCCAGTAATCAAACCGACTGCGAAACAAACTCTATTCGCATGATCGTTGGCAGCAACGCCACGCAATTTCAATGGGAAAAGAAACGACCAACTGACGCTACATTTACGAACATTTCAGGTGCAACGCAAGCAAGCTACCAAATCTATCCATCTGGAGGAGCAGTGCACCCTAGCGGTACACAATATCGAGTAAAATTAAATGCGACATCGTGCTTGGTGATTTCAGAGGCCGCTTCAATTACGCTCCACACCATTACAAACATCATCAATCCCGAAATTTGTGAACGAGGAAATGGGCGTTTGGAGGCACGAATTCCAACCGTCAATCAAGCGTCCAATTTTCAATGGGCACTATCTGTAAAAAACGGCCCATTTGAGGATTTGGTTGATAATGGAACCTACTCGGGGACAAAAACCCCTAGTTTAACGATCAATAACGCGCTTGCGCCAATGGATGCATATCGCTACAAAATTCGAATGACATTTGAAATCACCCCAAACAATGATAACGAAGGATCGCTGACTAATCAAAATCAAGTAAGTACCTGCCCGCGAAGTTCAAACGATGTCTTATTGCAGGTAAAAGTTAGCCCTATACCAAATCATGCGGCGAGTTTATATAAAGGCTGCTTAGATCAGCCCATCACCCTTAATTCCACCGGTTGTTTCCCCTATACCACGCAATGGTATGACCGTAATGGAATTCCAATGACACAAGGAGCGAAGGCGACTGTAATCCTCCCGGATCCCAACCCTCGGATCTATACGGCCACCTGTTTAAAACTAGGCTGCGAAAGTCTTCCCTCCCGCGGCACGAGCGCACAAGCTTTTAGTCGGCCTAGCGCCCCCACAAATACGGGAACACCCGAATCAATCTGTGCGAATCTACCCATCATATTCAAGGCATCAGGTGGTACAAACAATATTTGGTATCAAACTGCGACCACTAGTACGGCCGTATCCACTGCAACGCAAATAACCGTCAACGGTCCGACACCAGAATCAATCGTAACACGATTTGTGAGTCAGTCGGTGAATAACTGTGAGAGCGCACGAACAGCCATCAGTGTTCGCATTAAATCAAATGTGGAGTGTGGGGTAATCACGGATACGCCAACTCCACCGACTATTCCACCGACTACACCGATGATCCCTACTACTCCGCCTACCACACCGACTACTCCGCCGATCCCGACTATGCCACCTTTACCGGAAACTCCACCATCCACACCAGACCCTGTGGTTGAAGTACCACCCATAAAAGAACCGGAAATCCCACGAATCACTTTTACGCTTTCTCCGAATTGCGGAAAAGAGACGTACCAACTAACCGTCATTGGATGCCCAAATACACCTCAAATTTTCAATCAATATGGCCCCGAAAAGCTACTCGGCCTAGGCGAATCTACCGCCATTTCCGCAAGCTTTGAAACCTTTGTACAAATTAGATGCCCAGGAACAGCAGCACCACCCATTCAAGTTACTTTGCCCGAAATGCAGAGACCAATCATATCTATTGAAACTAGCTATGCAAATTTTGCATGTAGTGGAGATGACATTAAACTTCAGGCAATTCTTCCCGCTCATACGGGAATTATCGGCTGGGAATTAAATGGACATCTATTGGTCGAACAACCGATTATTTCGGGTCAGCTCCGACCTGGATTTTACCAACCAGTCGTTCAGAAAAACGGCTGTATCCATCGAGGAGATGGTATGTATATTGAGGTACACCAAAGACCTATACCACCAATAGTCTCACTTTCAGCATCAAAAATATGCCTCGGGGATACGGTTCAAATTCAAACAAATACGCCTGCCATCAAATGGATAAATCATGCGCCTACAAACCAAGAATTTATCGGACGGAACGTGGGCTCCTACACTTTCTCTGCCCAAACAGCTACCGACGGAGTTTGTTGGTCCACACCTAGTAGCCCAATTTCACTATACGTCCAATCAGTACCTCAACCTGCTATCATCATTTTCCAACGGCAAGCAGGTTTCTGCAAAGGTGATTCGACTAAACTACAAGCAGATATCCCTAGCCAGAAATATACATGGAATTCAGGTGACAGTACCCAAACACGGTATAGCAAAACGCCAGAAATAAATCATGTAAAATACCAAGACCCCAACGGCTGCTGGTCAGCATGGAGCGCCCCCATCACCTCGTTCCATTTCCCAGCTGAACCACAGCCTTTTATCCGGGCGAATCCAAACCGACAGTTTTGCCATGGTGCCTACGCAACGATTCTTGCAACACCTGCTTTTCGCTATGCCTGGAATACGGGTAGTACAGAAGATAGCTTGGTGATTAGAAACTCAGAAAAAATAACATTGAAAACCCAAAACGAATATGGCTGTTGGTCCATCCCAAGTCCATCCCTAACCATTGAAGCAAGACAAAATCCAAGGATACCATTACTTGAAAAAATGGGCTCCTACTTTTTGCAGGCGCGTAATGTAATCGACCAACCAGATCGCTATGTTTGGGAATTCAATCAAGGAAACTTAAAAGATTCGCTTAGTCAGATCAAGTTATTCAAATCAGGGATCTACGGTGTAAGCGCACTAAAATATTATAGATTGGATGGGGCTTCATCCATCACGTGCAGATCCGAATTAAAATTTTATTCCTACACACTTCCGACGGAATTAGCAGGTATTTCAATCTATCCAAATCCGACTCAAAGCACCTTACTTTCAATCGAAATTCTTACCAATACATTAGAAAGCAACATTGAAATAATTGACTTTAAGGGACATATCATACAACGCTGGGAACTTGGCTCCTCCGCTTTTAGGCATCGAATTAGGCTGGCAGAAAATTTACCTAATGGAAATTATATTTTGCGTTTTGAAACAGATGAAGGAATAAAAACAAGAATTCTATCTGTGCTAAGAAACTAGTACATTATTCATAAATACCTTTAGCGATCTTCTCACTAATCGATTTAGGGGATACCCATGCAAGAAATGCCCCGATTTTATTAACCAAACCAGTAATCACTTCAACCTTACCCGCAAGCATTCCGGCAACTGCAAGTTTGGCAACTGCTTCAGGAGTCATCGTAACTTTCTCGGCTGCCCTACGTGCCTTCGTTGGTAAGTTAGCTCGATCGTTGAAATTAGTCGTTGTTGCACCCGGGCTTACGACAGTGACAATAACCCCTTTTGATTTCCATTCATGATGTAAACCTCGAGAAAAATTCAAAACAAAAACTTTCGTTGCTGCATACAAAGTCATGTTTGGAATCGCCTGATAAGCGGAAGAACTAGCTATATTAAGCACGTGGGCTTTTCCTTTCCCCGCTAGGTAGGGAAAAAACTTTTGACACATCTCAACCAAAGAATGCATATTGACTTGCATCATCTTTTGATTTTCCTCGAACGAATACGAGTCGAATTGACCCACCACACCAAATCCAGCATTATTTACTAAAATGCGCAAATCGATTTGTTTGGCTTCGACCCAATCGACGATACGGTCAACTGCCCCTTGCTCACTTAAATCACTAACCAGGTAATCCACCTGAACAGGGTATTTTTTCTCCAACTCTTCCTTAACCATTTGTAACTCGTACGAATTGCGAGCAACAAGCACCACATCATAGCCATTCATGGCCAATTGATGCGCAATTTCTTTTCCGATTCCTTTACTTGCTCCGGTAATTATTGCGTACGACATAAGATATAGATTTAATAAAAAAAGCCCATTGCTGGGCTTTTTTTAGAATTAATTACTTCTTCGGTGCAGCAGGAGCAGCGGGGGCCACTGCGGCTGGAGCTGGAGTTGGATTGAAGTAAGCCTTGATATCTGGATCTTCTGGCTTAATTTCTTGTGCTTTGGTGAATAATTCTCTCACTTTAGCTTCATCTTTGGTCACCGACAATTGATATCCACCTAAGAATTTATATGCTTCAAACAATTGATTTTTATCTTCTTTATATTGAGAGCTCTTCTCCGCTTTTTGTGTTTCCACAGCAGCGATAAACTTCTCATACCAAGGAGCTCCTAACCATTTTGTCCCTGTAAAATCAATAAAATTATTTGCGCGCGCGCGATTGATATAAAATGGAGGCCACTTATCATTGACCTCAATTGCCTTCGCAAACATTGAATCTGCACGCATAGCCATTGCAGGACGGCCAACAGTATCCGCCTTATTAATGTAAGCAGCAGTTAAATAGTAATCCATGGCAACTTTAAAGTAATCACCAGAACCTACAGTCTGTGCTTTTTTGACTTTCCATTGGATAGAATTCAACCCCGCAACCGCAGCATCGCTGTAACGTTTTTGCTTGTAACGAACATCATGAATGATCGAGTAAACGTTGTTATTTGTGTCTAAAGGTGCCGCTTTTTCCAAGTACATCAGTGCGATTGAATCCTTTCCTAATCCTTGATACCCTTTTCCAAAATACAAATCATCCATAAAGAAAGGCTTCACCCCACGCTTCACCATACCGTCTAGGTTATCAATACCTTGTTGGAAATTACCCATCTCAACATTTGAATACCCACGCATACGGAAAATATCATTATCCTTAACCCCTTTTTTATCCGCCTCATCTGTGAACTTCATTGCACCTTCATAGTCCTTAGATAAGAACAACAATTTGGCAGTCTCCAAGGTGACTTCTGGCGTAGCTTCTGCTTTCTCCAAATAACGACGGAAATAACGCGATGCATTTTTATATTGACCTCCGATAATTAAATACTCACCATATTTCCGTTGAGCTGGCGCATAATTTGAATCTAAATCAATTGCCTCTTTGTAACGAGCTTGCGTCTCTTTGTAATTCTTTCCACGCAAATAAACCGTTCCAATCTTAACCTTAGCCTTAATGTTTCGTGGGTCTTGCATCAAACCTGTCTCATAAGCTGTCACCGCATTTCCTCCATCATTCTTAATCAAATACGCGTCCCCCTTGACAATGTAATGCTCGACAGTTGGAAATTTCTTATCCTTCACCAACCGCTCCTGAATCAAATCAATTAAGCGAATAGCCTCCCCCGGATCGTTATTGTTGGCATTAAAACTCTCCTCCTTACCTAAAATATAGTACATCGCATACGCCTCAGCGATACGATACATGACATCAATATTTTTATTTTTTGTATCCGCTAGAATTCGGTCGAATTCTACTTTAGCTGCAGATACGTTGTTTTGGCCAACTAGAATAGAACCCAAACCAACTTGATTTAAATAATTCTTTGGATCAGCTGCTTTACCTTTTTCGAATGTGGCTTTAGCGTTATCCCAATCACGTTGTGTCAGGTAATAATACCCTAAATAAAAATAATTTTCACCCGTAGGAGCTGCAGAAACTAACCCCTCAAATACTTGTTTCGCCCGACTTGGCTGATGGCGGTCTATTAAATGTAGACCATCCTTAATCGTTTGCCCGAAAGTTAAATTGGTCAATAAAAGACCTATTCCCAAAAGCCATGATTTCATTTTCATCATTCGTATTTTAATTTTTTGTGTAACGTAATTTTCTTAGGCGTAACATTGAAAAGTTCAATAAATTACTAGTAAAGTTTAATAAAATTAAAGAGTGGTAAATTTAAGCATAAATCTTGAAAACTTACAAACAACAGCTCCTAAAAATGTGCTTATTGATTGATTTGATACTGACGAATCGTGATAGGGCGGGTCAAAGGAATCAACCCCGCTTTCAAAACGATTAATTGTCCCATGTCTCCGCACACGTAATTTACAAATCCAGTTCCTAAACCTGAATGCGATTCTTTCAAAATCATTTTAATCTCCCGACGCAATGGATATTTCTTAAGAGCTAAATTGTATCCAAATGGTTGATAATAATCCTTCCCATTCGCTGATACTGATAAGACATGGATTGAACGAATAAATCCCAACGATGTAGGATTTTCGCCATCACTAATCCAATTAGATCCAATAATTCCCAACGCATTTTTATGGGAGTGTACGTATTCAATCACAGCCTTGTTGGAACCAACCTCAGCCACCGCCAAACCAGAATTACCTAAACTAAATTGGTCAACCAAAAACTTGATGTTACTAGAATTGGCTTTGTCCACAACCAATTCAATGTCCTTTCCATTTTTCGCAGTACCATTCAGCAATGACTTCAAGCGATCGAGCGTTATCAGGGTATCTTGATTTGATTTATTAACAATAAGTGCGATACCATCAGCTGCAAACTTAAAACTACGATATGTAATTTTCTTCCGTGCGAAAATACCTTTTTCTGCTTCCGTCAATTCACGCGAAACCACAACAGATCGAACTTTATCATTGAGCAAGTCGGCAATAGCCTCATTCTCCGGTTTAAAAACCAGATTCAATTTGGCAAAATGATAATTTTCCTCAAATGCTGCTTTCTCTGCCTTAATCAGTGGCAAAAAAGATTCATCTACGCCAATCTGAATAGAACCTGTAGCGGGTCCATCTTTGGGCACATCATTCGCAGCGCCTCCGCATGCGGAAACTCCGATTAAGGCCAACAGAAATAATAATAGCTTACTCTTCATAATGCCCGTAATTTTGATCACTCATTTCCTTATAATATAGGTAAGCTCTCCAAAGTCTAAAAAGACCGTAGATAAAAAATAATATTCCAAGCATCTTGACGATAGGTATACCCACAAAATCACCTAATTGAAATTCGGATAACAACGCTACGTAAGCCCCAAGCAAACTATAAGCTAAGGCGACGACCACGCGGAATAAAATATTTATACTAACAGCTATGGGTAGTTTCATATCATGTTTAAACAATCAGACCTGCCAAATGAACATTTAGCAGGTCTGATAAAATCTAATAATCGAGATTATTCAGATAGTACGAACGTGATCGGTTGCGTAAAACGTGAACGCACTGCGCGTCCAGATTGCTTACCAGGAGTCCATCTTGGTACCGATTTAATTACACGAACTGCTTCCTCATCGCAACCAAAACCTACAGACTTTAACACTGTCACGTCTTGGATAGTTCCGTCCGTATTTACTACGAATTGAACATAAACCTTACCACCTACATTGGCACGCTGTGCCGCAGATGGGTAACGCAAGTTACGCTGTAAGAAAGCTCCGAAAGCACGAGGACCACCAGGGAACTCGGCATTTTGCTCAACCGCTGTAAAGATTTCATCTTCAGCAGGTTTAGGCGGTTCTACTGGCTCAGCGCCTTTAGCATCTGGGTCGACTGGCGGCTCATATGCTTCAGACTCTCCTTTAACCGTTTCGGAAGCAGTGTTACCCTTAACCTCCTCGGGAGGTGGCTCTGGCTTTGTTACTTCCTCATCAGGCTTAATTTCTGGAGGTAAGAACTTCGTAGTAGTCACCTTAGGAATTTCTTTGGGTGGTGGCGGTGGGGGCGGTGGGGGCAACTCGACCTTCTTAGGAGGAGCTGGCTTATCCAATTTCATTACTTCAGCAGTCACCTCAGTCTTATCTTCGGAAGCCGCAGTCAACTGTTTCCAGAAAGCTGCGATTAACAAAGCACCAACAAAAAGTGCAGAGCCTAGTAATACCGACCGCTTCATTACTTTAGGATATGTCTTACGGAGATCAAAAGCACCGAATTCACGGTTTTTATCTCTGAAGATAATATCGTCCAAAGTAGCATCTTGGCTTATTACTTGTGACATAATATTCGTTTAATTTAAAATTAATTAATAGGTCTTATTTACCTGATCGCTTAATCAAGGCCTCCGTGTCCGGATCAATTTCCAATAATGCATACCGCTTATTATTGGTAATCGCACACTCATCAAGCATATCGATCAAATTCCGATATTTTGCTTTCTTCGTAGGCTTAATTACGATTGTAAAGTTAGTACCAACCTTCGCTTTCAAATCCGCAATAACCTTACGAATTCCTGTAGCCGAATAATTGGTTACTTGCATTACTGTACCTGCTTCCGTAGGAATACCTTGGTAATAATACACCTTGTCAGCATCCGGACACACGGTTAGTGTTTCCGATAATTTAACAGGTGATGTCTCTTTGGTATCCGTTTTATCAGGCATGTTTAATTGCATAGTAACGGGCTTTGCTAACGTAGTTGTTAACATAAAGAAAGTGATCAATAAGAAGCCTAAGTCCACCATAGGTGTCATGTCGATTTTGGTCGACATTTTTTTACTTCGCTTCTTCCCACCATCTTTCTTCCCACCACCGGAGCTATCTATTTCTGCCATTTCTGTATCTAATTAATAATGAAAACTTATTTCGGTTTATTTTCCGGACCAGTTACTAATTGAAAGATGTTTATATTTTGCGCTTGCAAAGTAGCTACTATATCAGCAAATACTTTGTAGTTAGCATTTTGATCTCCCTTAATAGCAACCTTTAATTCAGGATTAGACAATTTCGCGTAACCCACCCAATACGAAAATTCGTTATTGGTTGAGTCAATTGGAATTCCCTTGGTCAATCCCTTATCCTTTGCTTCAGATGGTTTCATACTTAATATTTGACGCATAGCACCCAGGGGATAACCAACGATTTCAGAAGACATGAAATTCTTCTTCATCTCAGCCGTTACAGCGATGCCATAGCGATTAGCCATGCGCTCTAACATAAATTCCCTAGCCATTTGATCGTCTGTTGCTAAGTAAACACCTCCTTCTGGTGACACACTAACCATCAGCAATCCTTCTTTTGAATTCAAAGGTTTCTCTGAAATAGAAGATGGTGGTGTAATCGTAACTGCCTCTTCGGGACGAAACTTCGCGGTTAACATGAAGAACGTCAAAAGAAGGAAAGCCACATCACACATCGCCGTCATGTCGAGTGAGACACTTTGTCGTTTAGCTTTAACTTTTGGCATAACAATTATTTTTTTGAACAGTGAATAAAATTGAATGAAAGGGCTGAGCCCCTATATCAGTCCAAATATTAATTGTGATGCGTAGCGTAGTTTTGGCTTAAACTCAAACCAATCTCATCAATGCTGTAAGTTAATTCGTCAATGCGCGACGTAAACAAGTTGTATGCAATGATACATATCGCAGAGGTACCAATACCTAAAGCTGTATTAACCAAGGCCTCAGAGATACCATTTGCTAATGCTGTTGAGTCAGTTGATCCTCCTGAGTTTCCTAGAGCAGAAAAGGCCTTGATCATACCAATTACAGTACCTAAAAGACCAATCAATGTAGCCACTGAAGCTAAAGTTGCAATGATAGTCAAGTTTTTCTCCAACATTGGTAATTCCAATGAAGTAGCTTCTTCAACTTCCTTACTCAAAGCAGCTAATTTTTGCTCCTTATCCAAAGCTGCATCTGTAATTAGCGCTTTATATTTTTTTACAGCTGACAAAGTTACATTTCCAACAGAACCTTTTTGCTTTTCGCAAGCCTTTAGAGCTCCTTCAACATCATCCTTATCTAAAGCCGCTTGAATAGAACGAACAAATGCGTTTACATCACCTGTACCTTTAGCTTTACCAATCGTAAACAAACGCTCAATCGAGAATGTCAATGCCGTTAAGAAACAAGTCATTAAAACGGGTACAATTACCCCACCTTTGTACACGATACCAAAGTAATCGCCGGGAATTGGATGGCCTTCATTTGTGCCACCTTCAAAGTGAGAGCCATCACCCATAACGAAATTATAAATCGCTATAGCAATGACAAATAAGATAATTAGAATTACACCTGCAGAAAGTCCGCCAGATTTTTTTTCGGTTGCAGCTGGCTTGGCAGCTGGCTTTGGTTGTTGTGTACTCATTAGTTTGGTAATTTGGGGTTAAAGAATTATTTTTTGCTACTAAAACTTGTTGAAAAAAGGCGGAGTAGTTTTCATAGTTTTTACTACCGTTGTATTTTTCAGTACAAGCAAAAGTAATGCAATTCTAATTTATTTTTTACATGCCACAAACCACCCACCACCTAAAATATACTAACCAATCAAATGTCTATTGTATTATCTTAATATTTTAACCAAAAATAGGCCCTTTATAGGGTACTTTTTTGAGAATTAAAT
>NZ_CBAUBA010000009.1:0-78234 GCF_964796385.1 Aquirufa sp.
CTTCCAAGGTTAAGTTTGGCATCTAATCCTGGTAAGACCGAATAATTAAAGTTCACGTTTCCAAAAGTTCGGTTAGTTTGTCCTTTAGAATCTATCCCAGCAATTAAACTTGCTGGATTCGGGGTAGTTAAATTGGACGAATGGTTAAAACTTCCATCTGCTTTGTAAATTGCCTCTGTAGGATCGTACAAGACAGCTGCATACACGGGCCCTTGAGCTTCATTAGTTTCAGCATTATCCAAAGCGAAATCATCAAACTGCACTGATGTGTTAAGATTTACCCCAATTTTAAATTTGTCATTTACCTGATTGGTCATGTTAAGCCGTCCGCCAAATCTTTTCATACCCGTTTCCTTTACAACTCCTTGCTGATCAAAGTAATTTAGCGATGTAAAAAAAGTGGTTTTAGCAGAACCACCAGAAAAACTAATGTTTTGATTACTAATCGGGGCACTTCGAAATACCTGCGATTGCCAGTCCACGCCCTCACCTATTCTGGCGATTTCAGCAGCTGAAAACACTTCTCTGCCTAATTCTTGTTTACCGATTTCATTCATAACTTGTATATACTCTGACGTGTTTAGGGTTTCGAGCCGTCTGGGTGCCTGTTGGTGCCCATAATATGAATCATATTTTACTTTGGTTTTACCCGCTCCTCCTGTTTTAGTTGTAATCAAAACTACACCGTTTGCACCCCTTGCACCATAAATAGCAGTAGCAGAGGCATCTTTTAAGATTTCTACGGAGGCAATGTCCGCCGGATTCAATGAGCTTAATGGATTTCTACCAACTACAGTTGAACCAGTTGCAGCAGCACCACCACCTTGAATTAAATTGCTATTATCTATCGGAAATCCATCGATTACATAGAGTGGCTCATTCCCGGCAGTAATTGAATTGGCTCCACGAATTCGAATTGAAACACCTCCACCTGGTTCAGAGCTGGTTTGTGAAACTTGTACGCCCGCTGCACGCCCTGTTATCAACTGGTCAATGGAATTGTTTACCCCCTTGTTAAAATCTTTTTCCCTTAAAGAGGAAACTGAACCAGTCAAGTCACTTTTCTTAATCGTTCCATAAGCTATCACAACAACTTCATCAAGGGTCGAAAAGTCTTCCTTTAGCTTAACATTAATTACCTTTTGATTTCCAATGGTTACTTCCTGTTTAATAAAGCCAATATTTGAAAAAATTAGTGTAGTGGCTGATGCTGGTGCATTAATTGAATACTTACCATTCACATCAACAGTTGATCCTGTTGAGGTTCCTTTTACAATTACACTGGCTCCAATGAGTGGTTCTCCATTTAAAATATTAGTCACCTCACCAGTGATTTGGGCATTTGCTATACTACTAAAAAGTGTAACCAATACAAATACCTTCGATAACAAATAGAATTTAATTCTCATACTTTGTTGCGTTTTAGTTTATAGCTTTAAATAATATAATTATTTTTAAAACTTATATGATTATATATATTTGTAATACAATTTTATACTAAATAATTTACAAAGTCAATTTTTTTATTTTTTATCCTTGTATAGTTACATTTTTCAACCTTGTTAGACATCAAACTAATTGGAATTTTATTTAAATAGCCTACTACGTTATATTTAATTTCACTCTAGCATTAATCATTTTATAAATAAAAAAATGATTTTAAACAGTCTAAACAAGAAAAAAACAATTAGCGAAAGATTGCACAGAAAAAAAGTACATTTAAATTCAAGTTTAAATCAATATCAAACACTTGTAAAAAAAATTTCTAAGAGTTTGACGAAGTACTTATGAAACTGTTTTGAAAAAAAGACATTTGACAAATAAAAAATTTATAGTCTGTAATTGAGTTGGCAGGTGGCCTAGAAATAATCTTGAGCTACAGGTAAAAGAATAAAAGCAAAGGTAGCAAGCTGTTGTGATTTGAGTAAATTGTAATCCACACGCAAACAGCGAGTAGAAAAAATAAGTGCAGTTATTGAAATTTTATAAATAAATAAGTGAAGGAGCTAGTGGATTAGTTATTTGGATAATGTAAGATCGCTTCATTGATAGTGGGATAGTACTTTGTTTATTTGATCTTTTTTGAATACCAAATATTATTTTTTAATTGATTGACTTGCTTGTGTGGATTATAAAATTTAAATATTAAACGATGAAAACTACTTTTATTTCGATTCTATTTTTGTTCATAAGTTTAAACCTTGTCGCTCAAAATCTGCAAAACCGCAATGTGCTTTTCATCGCAACAGATGATTTGAATATGGCTATAGGTTGCTATGGAAATGATTTTGTAAAAACACCCAATATTGACAGATTAGCCAAAAGAGGTGTTAAATTCACAAATGCCCATTGTCAAATACCTTTTTGTAGCCCTTCCCGCTCATCTTTATTAACGGGCTTACGTCCTGATTCAGTTAAAATCTTTGACCTTAATACCCATTTTCGTCAAACTGTTCCAAACGTTGTTACCCTCCCTCAGCATTTTAAAAATAATGGTTATCATTCAGCTAGAATTGGAAAAATTTTCCATTATAATAATCCCTCAGGTATTGGAACTAATGGCCTTGACGACTCCCTTTCATGGAATGAAAGGGTCAATCCAATAGGCCAGGGTAGGTTGGAAGAAGACAAAATCATCAACCTAACCCCTAAAAAGAGCCTTGGCAGTGCCTTGGCTTATTGGCCAAGTACTGGCACTGATGAAGAACAAACCGATGGCAAAGTGGCAACTGAGGCCATTCGGATCATGAATGAGCGTAAAAACGAGCCATTTTTTTTAGCAGTTGGTTTTTTTAGTCCTCATGTGCCATTCGTTGCGCCTAAAAAATACTTTGATTTATACGATGCAAACAACATAGTGCTGCCTATAGTAAATCCTGCTGACTCTGTAAAATATCCCAAACCTGCTTTTAACCAAACTCACACTTCTTACCTTTGGCAAGATAGGCCCGATTTGAAAAAAGAAATTATTCATGCCTATTATGCCAGCATAAGTTTTGTTGACGCACAAGTTGGACGCCTTTTAAATGAATTGGATAGATTGGGATTGGCAGAAAATACAGTTATTGTTTTTTGGAGTGACCATGGCTATCAATTATCTGAACATGGTCAGTGGATGAAACAAACTCTTTGGGAAGAAGCCACTAGATCACCCTTGATTGTAGTTGATTCCAAATTGGCTCTTCAGGATCAGGGCTGTTCAAGAACAGTGGAGTTGTTGGATATTTACCCAACCTTGACAGACTTATGCAATCTATCCAAGCCCGATCACTTGATGGGGGTAAGTCTTAAACCACTTATGATAAACCCTTTACAAAAGTGGGATAGAGCAGCTTATACTCAAATTTTACGGATACAAAGCAATGTCATGGGCAGATCTGTACGAACTGAAAAATGGCGCTATACAGAATGGGAAGATGGGGAAAAAGGCATTGAGTTATATGATTTGACCATTGACCCTAAAGAACAAAATAATTTAGCCAATAATGCTGATTTGAAAAAGATCCGAACCGATATGAAAAGTTTATTACATAAAAAATAAGGTCTGAAAAGTACCCGCTTACTTTTAAATCGTTAGTAAAATTAGACCGGTAGAGTCTATTTCTTAGGTTGTGAAAGCAAAATAGGTAACACGAGTGTGGTTTTAGATCAAAACGGGGGTTTGTTAAATTTTAAACGAAGTCAAGAAATAACCTCTATCGGTCCACTTTTTGCTTTCGATTTACAATAACACTGTCAATAAAATTACGGTCCGGTTGTAAATTATCTTGATTTCTCAACATAGTACCATGGAATCCGTCCATCAACAAAATACTTCTACCAGCATTCCAAGCATCTCTCAATCCATTAACTTTAGAATGTAAAGGCCAAGCGTGATCAGTATCAAGGATTTGTGGACCTTTGAATCTAGGTAATTTTTGTGCACCAGCTGGAGCAATCCAGTCAGCATCAATAGTAGTCAACCAATCTTGAGTTCTATTTTTAGATTCTTTCATTCCTGTGGCATAAGATGCCCCAACAGGTTTATCAGTAAAACTTTTTACCCATTCGATAACTTTACCCTGAAACCATTTTGTTGATTCACGATGCAACTCATTTCCTACCTCATACATTACATTATCATACTTTTCAAGTCGAGATGTAACCTCTTTTACATGAGCACGTTGATATTCATTCCATGGTCCTTTACTATGAACTTGCCACGATTCAGTTGGTCCATTCTTAATACCATTGAACGGGTGAAGTTTCCAAGAATCACCACTAGCCCCAAAGTAAGGAACAATACTTCCCTCGAACAAGCAAACACTTACAATAATACCTTTTTTGTTTGCTGCTCGGACAGTTCTTTCCAGAGCAACATAATATCTAGGATTCAAAAGCCCACTTTTATCATTTTTCCATGGCACATTTCGAATCTTTACAACTCCAGGTGAGTTACTTCCCCAAGTAGAACCAGCAAAAACTGCTCCTTTTGTTTCTATAGTCCATAATCGAGTGAAGTTACCTGTAATTTTATTCATACTAATACGTTCACCATTTATATGTTGAACTGTATTCCAAGTATGATTGCCGGCAAGCTGAATTTTCTTGCCATCCACATAAAAATCATCGCCTTTGATTGTAATTCCAGTTGGAACATCTTTTATAAAGTTCTCCTTCGAGTTTTTTACTTGTGAAAAACTATCAAATGTGAAAAAAAATGATGCTATCGAGTAAATCAAAATTATTTTTTTCATTTTATTAGATTAAAAATTATCTCCCTTATTAAAGTCGTCAAACTAATTGGACTTTTCCCTAAGGAGTGTTTCACTTTAACTCCAAATTAGAAATAAATTTATTTTAAATAAATTGTTTATAAAAAAATAGAACAGCAAATAAGCGAGCCATACCACTCTATTTCATCTGATTTTAATGTGTTTCAAAAATCAAAAAATATAGATAGATTAATAAGGTTTGGTTTTGATCCGATTTAGATACGATAGGGTAGGGTTTCCTTAAACCGTATGGACTACTTTGGTAGGCAAAAAACCAGTCAGGCGAGTAGTCTTTTTGTTATCAACATGTTAAGCTCTCCAATTATATTCAATCAATTGATATTGGTCGCTTTGAGTTAATAAACAAAATTTTGCGACTTGAAAATTCCATAACTTATTAATTACTAAGTAGGAACTTTCTTCAAACTAACTGAATTTTTTCGATAAAATAAGCCGCTATTTCTCCAACAGCAACTTCATATCCTCGATGCATTGTTCAGCGTCTAGCGGAATTGTACCATTATAAATACCGCGAATACGCCCTTTTTGATCAACTAGCACGATATGCTCTGTGTGTAAAAACTCTTTGGTATCCTTATTGTAGCCTATAGATTCCTCCGCAAAAAACGACTGACGAGCGAGGGTATAAATGGAGGCTTTGGGGCCAGTTAATAAAGACCAATTCGCTGATGAAATTTGGTATTTTTCTCCAAACTTATGCAGCGTATTTACATCATCTAGCCAAGGTGTAACGGTAAAAGAAAGGAGTTGAACTTGTGAGTTAGAATGAAAGGCTTTCTCGATGCGCTTCATTTGGGCAGTCATGTCTGGACAAATATTACTGCAGCGGGTGAAAATAAAATTCGCCACGTAGACTTTTCCTTGCAGGGATTTGCTATAAAATAAGGTGCTGTCTTGGTTGTAGAAAGCAAAGGCTTTGATGCGGTGCGTAATTTTAGTAGCTGCCTCCAACTCGCTAATAAAGTAGGGGGTAAAATCGGGAGTAGTGTAATAGGGAATTTCAGAAACCGAGGTTTCTGAACATGACATCAAGAAAAGACTAATAATCAAGTAATTTCTCATTGATATTCTTGCAGTTTTTAGTTCCTAATAAGCCGTATCGGCGGCCTTGTATAATGATAAAATTAGAACGGATTTTGCCGTTTGCGTGCCACATTTTTTGAACACCTTCTTCCTGCCCATTTTTGTAATGTGCGAGGTGAAATAACAGCCCATTCTCTGCCCATTCTTTTAGTTCTCCCTCGTAGGCATTATTCACGGCAGTATATTCAAAACGCTTTTTTCCATTTTCCCAAAAAGCTGTTTGCAAACCTTGCCTCACCCCGTTTTGTATATGACGAATTTCTTTGATCTTGCCAGAGGTAAAGTAATTCTTTTCGACCAGGGTTTCTGGCTCTGATTTGGCACAGCTCCATACTAACAAAAAAAGCAACGTATATTTCATTATTGCGAAACCGTTCCCGGGGTGCCATAGTAGCCGTTCCCGTTTAAATAGGGTGCCTCCGTGGTGAAATGGTAATGGTAGATACCATTCGGATAATCTACCGTTGCGTGCGTGTGACCGTGATAGACATCTAAATTTGCGTTCGTCACTGCGGAGCCTGTTTCTTCTTGTGGACCATAAACAGGAAAGCCGTCTAATAAGAATCCCATCAGCCCAGATTTAGTTGACTTAACCGTCGTGAGGTGAAGCGGTTCTACATGGTAATGGTAAACTCCAGACTGCTGTGGATGGCCATAAAACTGATCGAAACTAGCCATTTCTCCCTTCAATTCTTGGTTGTTCGGTCCTGCATATTGATTAAATAAGGGTATACCATTTAACGTAATTCCAATGGCTCCCAAAGGAGTCGCAGGGTGATTTGCTGACGCCTTTGGATTGATGGGTATTTTGAAAGTTGCTGATTGCTCGATAATGGAATTAGGGTTTTTGGCAAAATTTAAACCACCAAACGTCGTACCCGAATACGCTTGATGTAAGGCATTCGTAGTTGGATAATACGGGCTTTTGTGATCAGGTAAATCTTTTGTTTTAATCGTAATAAAGGTGCCATCGCTCGTAACGCTTGTAGCACCATAGATTTTCTTGTAAATGGCTGGGACTTCCGCATTAGGAGCAGGTGTGGGAGTGATGGGCGTTACTGAATCCGTTTTAGAACATGATAGGATTAGGACGCAGCCTACCGCAATGATAAATCGATTTAACATGAAAAAGGAGTTTGTGCTAACAATTTTAATAAATTTTACTCAAAACGTATATTTATCATTTAGTAATTCGCTTTTTTTTTTAAAGTCAATTCCTTCTTTTGATCAACTTATTAGGCAAGAAAACTTTTGAATTATAAGGCATCCTGAAACCAATCAAGGTTTAGGCTTCATCGTTTGCATGTATTTCACTAAATCCAACACTTCATTTTCTTGAATGGTTTCTAAAATACCCACTGGCATTAACGAGCTAGGCATAACTTCCCTCGATTGAATGTCGGACTTATTAATTTTGGAGGATTCTTTGCCCACGATTCGCATGGTGACTTGTCGGTCATTTTCAGCGATCACGTTGCCGGAGTAGGTGCGACCATCACGGGTAGTAATAACGACCAATTTATAATCTTCTTGTATTTCGCCCGATGGGTTTAACACGTTGAATAAAAAATAGTCCAAATTAGCACGGTTTGATCCGGTCAATTCAGGGCCTATATTACCCCCATTTCCATACATTTTATGGCATGATCCACAGCTTTTTTGAAATACGATTTCACCTTTTTTTGCATTCGCTTCTAAAATAGCAGTAGGCGTGAGGATATTACGGTACTTGATGTACGCCTTTTCTAATGATTGTTCTTGTTCGATAGGACCCCAATATTCGATAAATCCACTACCAACGACACGAAGTAGTTGGCGCGCCGTATAAGCCGGAATGTCAGATTTAGGAATTGTTTGGTTTTTGAGGGCTTGTGTTAATTGCCAACCGTATTTTGGTCTAGCAGAAAGTGTTTCTATGGCCCTGCGTTTTTCAGCAACGTTTAAAGCGCGGTAGTTGCTAATAATCAATGCGCCTAAATAATCTTCATTGTAATTGGCAATCGCAGAAATAACATCCATTCGCAATGGAAGTTGACTAAATAAGGTCGGTATTTCATTTTTCAACTCCACCTTTTTTCCAGCAGCAAGGTAATTGATGGCTTCTTTTCGTTGGCTTATCGATGATTTGGTATTCTTTATCAATGCAACGTATTTTTGCGTCGCATCGGTTTCACCAAATCGCTGAGATATCTGCGTCGCCAATGTAGCTACAGTACCTTTTTTTAAGGTCAATTTTTTGAAAACACCACTCCAGTTTTCAGGTGCACTGAGGTCAAATCGTCCTTCTAAACCGTCCCTCATTCCTTCTAAAACGTGGGTCAAATTCGTATTGATATTTCCGATATAACTAACCAACAACTCATGTTCATTGGCATCCACAAGTCTCCTGGCGATGTAATTTGCGATCAAGGGAACTCGACAGTTTTTCAATAATTCTAAGCCTAATTTCGGGTTGGATTTAACGAAGGGTTCAAGCCCAAACCAAATCATTTTAGGTACGTTATGGTCTTCGCTATCCTCTGCGTGCTGGGTTAATTCACGCGCGATTTTCCACGCAGATGCCTCAGAAATTCTTTGTAGCGAAGAGGCCAAATACAAGCGAACCACGGGTGATTTATCTGCTTTGGCCATATTGACAAATGCACTTAGCGCTTCCGCGGATGGCGATTTATCTTCGCATAAGAGCTGTATGGCCCACGATCTGATATACTCGTCTGAATCGGAAAGCAAATTTTCTAATTGGCCCGCAGCCAAACTTTGGGTCACATGCAAGGCCCATAAAGCCCGTAAACGGTAGTCGGAATTTGAGTTAGTTTTTAAGATGTTTTGTAATTCAGAGATTGCATTTTGATCTATTTTACCTTTTGAACTTCTATTTTGAAGAATAACCCGCGCTCTACGTGAATGCCAATCGCTATTATTTGTTTGAAAGGATGCTAATTTCAAATCGCTCAATGCATTTAAATCGTCGAATCGTCCGGCCCAATTTTCAGCTAAATTTTCTGTAGGCATCACGCGGTATACGCGGCCAGTTTCTCCATTTAAAACCTCTTTTCCACATATGTCTGCATCATGCCAATCCAACACATATAAACCTCCATCTGGTCCTACCTCCATGCTAAAGCCAACCCATTGTGCGTTGTTGGCCAGTAGTAATTCATCTCCGTGTTTGGCCACAAACCCTGAACCTGATTTTGCCAAAACATCAGATAAAATAGCATGTTCATGGATATTGGCCATGAAAATTTTTCCTTTTTGGTCAGCAGGAAAAGCGTCGGATTGATATACTCGAGCACCTCCATGGGCAGACCGGTGCGTGTGATCTGCAATGGTTCGAATGTCGCTATACAAATAAGGATTAAAATGCTGGCCTCCTTGGCGATGATATACGCCTCCAGGAACGACATGCCACATGTGAGGAATGACGCAAGCGGAAATGAATAGTTGGCCCTTCGAATCGTAATCGATCCCCCAGGGATTGCTGAAGCCGTGTGCGACGACCTCAAAAATATCTTTGGTGGGATGGTACCTCCACACGCCTCCGTTAATGTCGACTCCTTCTCCTTCTAAAATATTCTCAGGAAAAGGGTCATTTTGCTTGTAAATTTTTCCTTTGCCATTCGGCTTTCTTACTTTAGAGGGAGTGGCAAATCCTTGCAAGCCATAAAGCCAACCATCCGGTCCCCAGTGCAAACTATTTAACGTCTCGTGCCGATCGCGAATTCCCCAGCCCGTTAGTTTCACTTCGATATCTGCCATGTCCGCCACGTCGTCATGGTTCTTGTCTGGGACAAAAAGCAAATTAGGTGGGGCACCTAGATAAAGTCCATCAAAACCAACGGCAATGGCGGAAGGGAAAGCGATTCCCTCTAAAAAAACCTTTTTTGAATCAGCGATACCGTCATGATTTGTATCTTCAATGATTAAAATACGGCTATTTCCCGCTTTTGAAAAACCATATCCTCGTGACTCATAGTCGCGATTTTCAGCAATCCAAAGTCGGCCTTTATCATCCCAACAAAAAGCCATGGGCTGTGTAATCATAGGCTCAGCTGCCCAAGCGTTTACCTTAAAACCAGGCTTTAACGTCATGGCGGCCGTGGCTTCTGCTGGGGTTAAAAACTTAGCATCCCGTCCTTCTTGTTGGGCCACCCCCCAAAGTGCGGGAGAGCCGCCTCCCACATTAAATGACATGTCTTGTCCACTGTAGTTAGCCCAAAGCTTATTGATTTCTGTGTCCGTGAGATTTCCGGTATAGACAAGGATTTCATGCTTGATCGTCTCGATCTTACCCTTTTTTATTTCCCAATTGCCCTTTTTTGCTCGGGCCACCCCGATGCCCAATTGGTTATCTACCCGCCAATGCTGCGGAAATCCATTATTTTCAGGATGATCGAAAACAGCTATGTGGGCGCGGTCTTTTCGGCCTTCTATTTGAATGCCCACATCGACCCAATTTGATCTTTGGCCTTCCGCTTTTTCATTTTTTTGTCTTGCCCCATTTATCACTTCTCCGTCGATGCCTTCCTTCCATGGCATGCGGACAAATAACCCACCATAATCATACATGCCGATGGTGACATCTGTTTTTGCCTCGCCAGTCCAAATCAATTTGAGGAAATATTTGCCATTTTCTTCGCGCATGGACCACGTTTGCGTTTCGGTTAAAACTGCATTTCCTTTCTCGTCTAGTAAATCGTAAACGGTTTCCCACTTCACTTCATTGCCACTGTTTTTAATGACACTGGCTTTGGATTTACGCCAATAGTCACCTTCCGGATGATGGAAATAATCACGGCCGTTTACGCGGGTATATCCCCAGTAAATTCCGGTTTGGTGTTTATGGTGCCCTGGACTGTATTCGGTTAACAGGCCATTGCCATCTGGCGCCACGATGGGATGGAGGAATGGACGGAAATTATCTTTGGCTACTTGCGTTAGGATGGGTGATTTTCCATTTTTTCGAAAAATGGAAATTGAGCTAGATTTTACATCTTGAACGATGTATAAGCTAGTTATTTTCGATTTACTTGATTTTGTATTTAGGTCTTGAGCCAATGTTAATTGATTCAATAGTCCCCAAAGTACCAATAAGTAAAGGATCATTTTTTTCATATAAATCAGATTAATCTCTAGATAAGAATTGGTTGTATGCGAGGTGTTTTGGTTCGAATTTAGTGATTATTTTAATTTATAAGGAGCATTTATTTTGAATATAGTGTACTGAAATTGGTCATTTTTTGGTATCATCTCTAAAGAAAAAAGCTGAATTTAGATAAATAAAAACAACCTAAGATTGCAAAGAAACAAAGAAAGTTTACTTTGTTTAAAAAACGAAATACGCTTCAAGAAGAAATATCACTTATGTTTGACGATGTAAACTATATCTTTCATTTGACTTATTTTAAATTAACAAAAATAAGTAGTCTCTCAAATTTATTTTTTTCAATGCCAATGTAACCTGCGCAAAAAATCCTTGAAGAACCCTAAAAAATATAGGGTTTAATTTGAGCTAAAAACTCAGGAATGATTATTTTAGGGTCATCCTTTCTTAAAGTTTCAATGGGAATATATCCCCTGTAATTAGATTCTTTAATAATATCAAAGGTCTTTTTTAAATCGATGGGAATTTCTGTTTTGCCTAAAAAAACGGTTTCTTTTAATTGCCAGTTTATCGCATACGGAATAGCTTTTTTGATTTCTGCGTATACTTCTTTTTCGCGAAAACTTCCTACATCTAAAATGAGACCACACCATGGGCTGTTGACCCGCTGAATAATATCAATTGCCTGGTCGGCCGTTTTTATAAAATCATTATGATTTTGAATACCAATAATCACTCCTTTTTTTGCTGCGTATTCAGTACATTCTTTGAGCGAATCGACAACCCAGCGAGAAATTTGTTGCCAAGTATATCCTGGTAAATTACTTTTTCCAGCGAACACGCGAAGTACCGGTGCTCCTAATTTTGCGGTGGCATCTACCCAGTTTTTAACTAGTTCGATTTCTCGGTCTCTAGCTATTTGATCCTCAAAAACAAAGTCATTCCGACAACCTGTACCGCTTAATTCCAGACCAATATGATGGCATTTTCTTTTTAGCTTAAACAAATATTCATCTGTAGGGACCAAGGGATAGTCGGGTAAATAGTACGCAGTTAAATCCAATCCTTCAAAACCCTGTTCGGAACAAAAATCCATCATATCCTCCACGCTCATTCTCCCCGCCATTAACGGACCATTGAAGGAGTAGGCATTTAGGCTGGTTTTTAATCTTTTGGATGGTGCTAAGCTGACCTGTTGTGCCGAATGTTTACTAGCAAATAATGGGCTCGTTAGTAAAAAGCCTAGGATATTTCTTCTTTTCATTCGGGGTATGTTTTCATATTAAATGTAATAAAAAAATAAAAAAATTATCTAATAGCTAAATTTTAAAAATAAGTGGTTTCAAACTAATGTGGACTTTTTCGTTAAGAGAGTTTACTATAAACTCAAATTAGGCAATAAATTTAATTTTAATAAATCTTATACGAATTAAAGAGTTTAGTAAACTAGGGAGTAAAAAAAAGTAAATGCAACTCACCCCAATCCAATGGAATGAATAAATCAAAAATCAACATAAATAATGAATTAGAGCTTTATGTGGACACTTTTTCCTGCGAAAACTCCTTGAGGTAGGTCGACAATAAATATGGTATGTTTACTTTTTGCATCGGGAAGGCTTAATACCCTCTCCCTTTTTGAGGTATAAATGCCTGGTAAAGTAATCATGATTTTATTCAAATTTCTGGAAGGATCGGCAAGGGTCAACTCAGCAATTTTTCCATTTTTAATTTTTATTAGCGCCAAACCTTGGCTTTCCATTTTTACTTTTTCTCCCTTATCTATGACTATTTCACCAGCTTTGTAAAAGGCTAATTGCACCTGTCCCAATATGTGGTGCTTGACCACCTGAAGATCCTCAGTATTAGCTAATATTTCGATTCCTCTATTATTTTGGCTAGTTTCTTCCAAATTTTCAACACTTACATTAGGCACCACAATGTACTCATAGGTAGGTCTATTCTTCATTATTCGGCTTCCATGAATATCGGTTTCATTAATTTTATCGCCATGGTTGAACCAAAGTTTGAAAATATCAGTGCTTACTAGCTCTTTACTTATATTTTTTTGGTCGGTAAGGTCTGACCAACGGCCAGTTTCTGTCTGGTTAGAAACATGTATTTTTGTAGATGTAGGAAACAGGTATCCCACATTATCTTGATGGACCCACTTTACATTTTCTGCTAATCTATTGCCATTTGGAAGTATTTTTATCTCCCCATTTTGCTTGATTTTTACATCGCTTTTTAATAAAACTTGGTTTACTGTGGTTGCGACAGGCAGGTTTGATTTTGGTTTTATACCTGCTCCGAGGCAAACATATTCTTTGTCGAAAAAGAACCAAGATTTTTTCGTCTCCAACATATCATGCGGGCTTTTAAAGTCAAATGCCACTGCTCCATATAGGCCGTCGGTCACGGCACCTACAAAATTTGTTAAACCATCTTTTTGAATTTGAGTAGCGTCAGGCAGGGTAGGCTTTTGCATTATGGTGGTGCCGGATATTTTCTGCCAGTCGTAAGACGCCCAAATATTATGGTATTCATCACCTTTCATAACCAAATAGTTGGTGCCATCAGCTCGGTGATGCGTCGTTTTTCCGGGGCCATTGTATGGCTCCTCCATGTTTCGATTTCTAGTTGAAAACATTCTTACGGAGGTATAAAATTCTGGCCTTTGAAATACAAAATGTTCTGTTTGCCAAAAAAACTTGGCGAAAGATTGTGTGGGACTACCTTCGCCTTTTCTTAATTTTATTATTTCCTCAAGTTCTTTTTTACGATAACTTGTGCTAACAAACAACCTTTCGATTTCACGCGTATCTTTGGGTTTAAACAAAGTTTTACCTGCAATACTTCTATTTTTAACAGACACGTCGTCATATACACCATATACTTGCTGTTTGTAAATGCCATCGAGGTAATAGTCTATTAGCATATTTATTTTTTCAATGGGAAATTTATATACTGTTCCAGCTACATACTGCGACCATTCGCCATAGGCATTGGCAAATTTACCGTAACCATACGAGTCGGTATTATTCACCCTGTCTGGCCTATGGTGAAAACTGTAATCGTGCTGAATACCCCTTTGACCCGTTGAAAATTTCATTTCATCAGCTATTATTTTTATTATGTCGTCAAATGCTGCATCTTTCCCTAAAAACAGGCAATTCTTGGCCACTAAGCCAGCTATTACAATTCTATCACCACTGGGCCGGGCACCTGAAGCGCCCATATTGGCCCTATTAATCATCGGCTGTGCCTTGTTTACTAATTCTTTAGGTAAATCATTTCCCATGGCAAGCATCAAATTTACTAGATTGGTTGGGGTAGTTATTTGATTATCATGCCAATTATCACCTACAAAATCATTTTTCACCCAAAACTCTAGGCCTTTTATGACACTACTTTTTACTCTTTCACTTTTATAATACACAGAGGATTTTGTGTTGAAAGCCTTACCCATACTAGCTAAATTGTTGGTATGTTGTCCATGTGGGAAACTTGCTGTTCGGCTGAGGTCAGTATAATTGATACCAGTAAAACTACCATCTTCACTTTGTTTTGACAATATTGTTTCGATAGCTTTATCATCAGGTTTGATTAAAAATAACTCTTCAATGACCCTTTTTTTGATGGTAACAAGGTCGTTAGTTTGAGCTATTCCCACTTGTTGAACAAGTAGAATCAGTAAAAGTGTGATTTTGATTTTTTTCATTTTTTTTAATTTTAAAGAGTCTTTTTAGTCCCCCAAAAGTCAATATTTCATGTATATGTTTTTTTATAATTTGATCAATTTGAAAGGGAAATAAATCTCGTTGTATCTGCTAAAAAACCCATTTAGTAAAAAAGCCAGAAAAAGGTAATTTTTTCATTGCTTCGAAAGTTTAATTGATTGAGTCTTGAATTGATAGGGTAATTGAAAAACTTCTCCTTTGTTATTGGAAATATAAAAAAATGATTTGCTGGCTTTTCTTGGATTTCCATCCGCCCAAAAAGCCTGAAAATCAGCCTGGTAATTAATGGGTTTTCGAGGATACGAATGGTTAGTTTTGCTATTTTTAGTCAATGAATTTGACAGTTCCCATTTAGCTTTTTTTGTGGCATATTTCCATAGTTGAACCTCGCCACCAGTATTATAGGCAAAAGGTACATTTCCTGTCGGGGCCAATAAGCGCCATTGGCCATTAATATAATATAAAGAGCCAAAGTCATAATTATGGTCCACGTCAGTTACTTTTTTATAGAGCCACTCTTGCCCATTAAAATAAGCAGTTTTCAACTCGTAAGGACCATTTTCTGGTCCTGGTTCCGGCCCCAAACTTGAAATATATGAAAACATTGGATTTCCTTTTTCGTCAAAACCAAGATCATTGATATAAGCTAGTTTTTTATCTTTCTGTGTATCGAGAACTAGAGCTGGGTTTAACGCGGCTTTTAAAGGGAGATCCATATTTTCTCCTTTGTAATTTTGCCAACTTTGACCAAAATCTGTGGTTTCTAAGTAGTAGATGTTTGCTCTAAAATCTAAACCGGCACCCTTTTCTGTATCAGGATGATAATTGAATATGGTAACATACCTCACTTGACCATTAGGTAGCTTTGTATAACCACTAGATTGATAGTGCCCTTCTTGTATAGCACCAATATCCTTTATTTCAGACCAAGAAATACCATCTTTACTTGTAATAAAAGCAGAGGTTCTTCTAGGTTTAGATGTGCCATATTTAAGTACACCAACGTCATAATGGGTCATAAAGCCCATAAATCCGTTTTCGTTATCATAATAAATTTGTAAGTAAGAAAAATTATCAAAAGGTCTTTGCTTACCATCTTTATAATAAGTCGCTTTTACCAATTCGAATTTTTCTATATCAAAAGGTTTAACACTTTTGTGGATATATGAGGGGCGATTTACTCCATGAGAGGTCGAAAATAGCCAAATATAGCCGTCCTTATCGATACTAATCACCGGGTTGTCATGGGCATCATCTGTATTTTTATTCAAAACTATGGTAGGGCGGCTTACCGATTTTGTTTTATGATCAAAATAGGCCACCTCATGTAATAAGCTTGGCTTGGTGTCTTTCGAAGCCCCTCCGTAACAAAAAAAGGTTTTGTTCACTTTAGCAGAATATATTGAAAACGGATAATGATTGGCTGGATAGGTTCCTAAGCCACCGCTGTATTTATGAACATACGCGTTGTTAGTTTTACCAATAAAATACCAAATCCCCCTAAAACCATCGTCTTTTTGATTTAAAGTGACCATTTCTTGAGCATTTGACCCAAAAATAATCAAGTTCAAAAACAAAAAGGTTATAGGCCTTATCTCCATTGAATTAAAGGTTTTACTTTCACATTTTTGTTAGTTGATGATATAAGAACGGTAAAATCAACCTTTTGACTTGCTTCCAAGTTGGCCAAAAAACCAATTCTACTAGTACCGGGATTTGGGGCATCAAAAGAATTTACAGCATCCATGTTCCATGTTTTTAGTTCAATTTTAGTATTTGAAACTACTTTCAAGTACATTATTTTGCCATTCTGGGTTAATTGAAAAGTATTAGCATTTAAAATTTTCACGTCGGCTTGTGTTACCATAACCCATTTCATTTGAGTAGGCTTATCTTTATTCGTAATTTCATCTTTAATAACTACAATATTATTATCTAGTATCGCCAGCCCTCTTTTTGCTTCTTTAATTTTGTTTTCATAAATAGGGCTGAGGTCTGTTACTGCACTCATAAAATTGGGTGTTGTGGTACTTTGAATGATATTGGCCTTAGCATCAACCAGTTGTAGTTCATTGTCAAAGCTTAAGGTATTATGGTAATGATTGTTGTATCTCATAATTTCCCAACGCTGTCCATTTTGGGTTTTGTCCCATAACTTTACGCCTTTGGACTCCAGTGATTCATATTCTTGCATACCCAAATCCATGGCCCAACGTTCGCCATATGCATCCATGACGAAAGAACCAATATCCATATGTGCATGATTTACAGCAGCAGATCCTGCTTTTAATCCGGTATAAATGGCATTTTTATCTGTCCAAGAGGTGCGCATCATAGCCACCGGACTTTTCCCTTGGCCCATCCAAGTTTTTTGAGTTGGGACATCATTTTGATTCAATTTCAGGTCTTTCCCCCAAATCATCGCAGCTGGTAAAATTCTGTTTCCACTCATTTTTGAAGCATCATCCAAATATTTTTTTTCGTTGAAAAGCAGGCTATTATTTTTTGCTTGATGAGCAAACCAAAACATGGCCGCGTTAAGGCCTGACCCATTGCCAGCATCTGAATAATTAAAGCTTTTACCAGAAGTACCCAACATATTTTGAAAGTAAGATGCCGTTTTAATTAATCCTGTATCTATTTGGTTATCAATTAATTGTGTGGTTTGTAAGGCGCTTAAAAACAATATATGAAAGCTGGTGCCATAGCCCCAATACCCGTAACCTTCAGGGTATGCGCCATCAGGATGATAGTCTTCCAAAGGTAATTTTATTGATTCCTTGGCTCGATCGATAATTTGTTTTGAAAGGCTTGGGTTTTCCTCATAAATAGCTAAAGCACCATATGTCATTCCAGCATTACAAACTTGATTCCAATTGTGGCTTACCTTGAGCCACGAATTGTATTTTGGATCAAGCGATGGCTCAATACCTTTTTTCTGTATAGCCTCTTTAATTATATTTCTAGATTTTTCTGATAAATCAGCAAAAAGCCAATCATAGCCTATGGCTACGCCCAAAGTCATTTCGGCAACGTCTAGAAAATGACTAGGATTCCAGTCTGAAAATTGGGAAACTTTCAATAATTCGGCTTCACATCGGTCAAAATATTTTTTCTCCTTTGATAAACGATAAGCGTAAGAAAGATAAAATATCCTTCGCAAACACTCTCTCGATTTATCTAATAAACGTCGTCCTATTTGGATACGCTCCAAAGTGGGCAAAAGGATAATCTTATCGCTTTCAGCCAAAATAGTTTGATGCAGTTTTGCCCAGTTTTCATCATTTTTTATGTTAGCTTCAATATTGGCTTCTTCATTTTTTAGCAATAGTATTCTTGGATGGTCGGGTAAAATTTGTGAATGCGCGCTGAAAAAAGTGAATAATGAAAGAATTACAAGTATATTTTTCATGACTTTAAAGGATATTTATTTAGTATTGAAAATAATTTATTTATCTAATTTCATTTTTAGCATCTCACTTCCAGCTAGTAAAAAAGCACCTGTTCCAAAATTAAACCAAGAGTCTTTGTCGGCAGGTTTTGGGTCAAAACCAATAGCTTGCACCCAGCCAATCATACCGTTTTCTTGTTGGCATTTTTCTAATGCTGTCCACGCCTTTAACACACCTGGCAGATAGTTCTCCTTCGATAAAATACCTTGATTAATTCCCCAGGCCAAAGCAAAAGTATGGAATCCACTTCCACTTGCCTCGCCATGCATAAAACTCTCGGGATTAAGCAAGCTAGTACGCCATAATCCATCGTTCGGTTGCAACGCTATTATTCTTGCAGACATCGTTTTAAATAGATTTACGTAGAAAGGACGATGAACATAATTTTTAGGCATGTCGTCAAGAATCAATGCAAGGCCCGCCAAAACCCAACCATTTCCTCTTGACCAAAAAACTTTTTTACCGTTTCGTTCCAGTTTATCTGAGGTATCTCCTTTTATGAAAAAACGATTATCTCGATAAAATAACTTTTCCTCTTTGTCATATAAATACGCATAGGTTTGCATGTAATATTTATGCATTTCGTCCAAATATTTACTATCCTTTTTTAAATTCGAATAATTGACCAATACGGGTGGCGCCATAAAAAGTGCGTCACACCACCACCATAGTATTTTTTGCTCAGCATTTCCTATCCCTGATTTCCACTCATGAGGTTTAGTTAAATGGTCGTATATCCAAGACTCTGTAGCTTCTAAGTTCACTTCACCATTTCCATTTTTTTTGAGATAAATATATGATGCGGCAATGGCGATATCATCAGCATGAAAATATCTACCGTAGGTTTTCCATTCATTTTGACGCCCCATCTTAATCATTGCGTCTTCAAAAACAGTATTTTTTGTGGCTAAATGAGCTCGCATTACTCCTGTATAAAAAGCTCCATTTGTCCAATCTGTTGGTCCTTTACCAAATTTCAAATTTTTCTCTTGCCATTGCATTGCTTTGATCATTGCAGATTCAATCCTCGGTTTTTCAAAGGTCCTTACAGGAGGATTAGTCGCACAAGATTGCAAAATAGTTAAGCAGAATATCATTGCAATGCCGATATTTATTTTAGTTCTAGTTATTATAATCATTTTAAATTTTGATATATCTGTTAATTGCTTTCTGTTATTTCTTTCAATTTGGCAAAAAAAGCTTTTTTTCTTTCAGAGCTTATTCCCCAATTTACAGGAATTGTTTGGTAGCCCTCATTAATCTCTGTTTCGCCTTTAAATCGAAAATCAAAATAGCCCCAAGAAACGTTATTTTTTATGGAAACTATCATGTTATTAGTTTCCTTTTCAAAATCATAATGATCGTCTTCATTATTTATGATGGGTATAGTCCGGTAGGCTTTCGATGCTTTTGTATTATCTATTAAATTTTGAATGTCCGCTGTATTTTTTGCTCCATTTCCATGAATCAGAAGAAAATCTGAAGCTTTAATTACGGGGTCATTAGGCACTTTTCGCCCCGTGAAGCTTGTACTTACCAGTAAACGATTGCCATTTTTCTTTTTATCTTTCACTAGATTAATTAGTTCAGAAATTCGATCTGGCCGAAGAATGGCATGGTCATAATCTTTGTGATCACATTCGTTGGCAATTTCAATCATTACATTTTGATAGCCTTTTTTCAATAGCCAATTTCTTACGCCTCGCACCGCATTTATTACTGCCTTTTCATCCTTTAGGAATTGGTCTTGTCCAAAATAAAAAAGACCTAAAATGACAACCATGTTTAATTCGTCTGCTTTTTTAAGAATATTTTCAAGCCGGTTCATGTAAGGTTCCATTAGGCGACCATCCGAATGAAAACCTGGATTAATACATTTTTTGTTACCGTAGCCATACGGGCTGCCGCCTTGCATATTTAATGTAAAGGCAAGTAGGCCATTGGCTTTCCATTGGGGCATAGCAGCTACAAACTCAGTATTATTTCTTTTGGCATCCCATGTTTGAGTATCGGGGTATTGAAACTCAGGAGAGACCTCGGTGTTGAGATCATCAAATACACCCTGTACCATTCGGGAATTCATTAAAAGACCTTCAATTTTATGGTTTTGCCAATATCTACCTTGGTAGGTTGGTTTTCCATTGATATAGAATTGATCAGCTAAAATACTTACTATGGTTTTTTGTGCAAAAATTTCACCAATCGATACAAGTAAAAGAGTAAGAAGAAATTGGATTTTTTTTGCGTTCATATTTTAGAAATTTTTTATTATTTGGAAAAAGAATTCGAACCCAATTTTAGATGGGAAAGAACAGAATTTGCAATCTTGTTTTTGTAAAGTTTCAATAGAATTTTGGAAAAATTGATTTCAATTCAAGAAACTTGCTTTAAACAGCCATGCCACACTTTTCGAAAGGTGTGGCATGGCTGTAGTTTTAAATTAATTTATAATAAGATAATTATTACCAACCAGGATTTTGCTTAATAGCTGGATTTTGAGCTAAAGTATTGAGCGGAATCGGCCACAGGTAGTGCTTAGCTTCATCAAATACTGGAACGGCAAAATCTGATCCTGCATAAGGTTCTAAATAATCCTTGCCATTAACGGGATCTTTAAATAATCTAACTACCGAGCCTGTGTATCTTGCTTTTTGAGAGGCATTTATCGCCAATCCTAAAGCCTTATTTCTTAATTTGGCACCTTGTTTCCAGCGCCTCAAGTCATCATAACGAAAACCCTCGTTAAATAACTCAATTCTCCTTTCTCTTCTAATTTCAGCTAAAATTGGTGAAATTCCATCTATCGTATATCTTGGATCTACAGGAACTTTATCCAACTTCAAATGCGGCATTTTTACCCGATCTCTTAATTTATTAATTGTTAAATCTAAATCGCCTTGCGTAATTTTACCTAACTCGGCTTGAGCCTCTGCATAGATTAAAAGAGCTTCGGCAAATCTTAGGGTAATAGCTGGAGACTCGGCTGTATTAAATGCTTTACCAATCATATCGTCAGCATTATAATTTTTTATAACATGATATCCAGTATTTGATACTCTACCACCAGCCATTCCATTTAGTCTAGGATATGCTCGCCCATCATTTAAATGAAATTTATAGAAAGCCACATCATTTGGATGAAGGACAGTCTGACGCATGCGGGGGTCTCTGTTTTCAAAGGAATCTTCTATCTTATCGTCTCCTTTATATAGCGGAGAAAGTGTAATTGGAAGTCCATCTGTACATAAATAATCCTCCACAAAATCTCTAGTAGCTCCACCGTGGTATTCAAAGTAAGATTGTACGTGGTTGGTAATGACACCAAGTGTATATTTTCTCCAGTACATTACTTCAGGATTACCAGATAAATTTAATGCCCGCATATAAGAATTGTAATCCGTGGATGGATTTCCTGTATTAAATAGACGGTAAGGTCCTTTTTCGATTAATTCTTTTGATGCACTTGCTGCGGTCTGTAAAAATTTCTCTCCACCGGCTATACCATGATATTTCCGCCAAGTTCCTTCAAATAGACAAACTCTGGCTTGAACTAACAATGCGCACCAACGGTTTAACCGACCAGGCGCTCCTCCATCTCCCCAGTTATCAGGTAAATTCTTAGCTGCAAATGCTAGGTCGTCAAAAATTTTATCCATCGCTTGTACACGAGGCATTCTTGCCGCAAATAGCTCTTCAGATTCGGTGTCAAGCTCTTTCTCAACATATGGTACATCACCGTACTTATTTACTTTATCGGCATAAAACCATCCTCTAAAAAGACGAGCTTCACCGATATATCTGTTACGTATAGCATCTGAAACTTTTGCTTTGCTGTAATTGGCCAAGCCAATATTTAATGCTCTTACAAAATTCCAACCTCTATACCCATAGTTATCAGGATTCACAGTGGCTATATGCCTTCCTGCCCGTATTTGAGCATAGAAATTATGGCGGGGATGAACTGAAGTTGCATTATCACTCATCTCATCTAAATACCATATGCTTAAAAAATTACTATTAAATCCCTCGTCATGTCCTAACATAATAGGTACATTATTGTCATTTCGAGCTAAATTATAAAAACTGTTGTTATAAACAGACAGATCACTTTCCGTATTCCAAAAAGTATCAGACGTGATAGAATCTAAAGGAATTCGCTCCAAAAATTCATCGTTACAACTTGTGCCCACAAAAAGTAGAGCAATAAATATAATTAGTTTATTTTTCATTGATATTACATTTTAAATGTTAGAGGGATATGTTAACTCCGAATGTAAATAACCGCTGCATGGGGTATTCAATTGCTCCACTTTGAATAGATTCGGGATCAAGTGGTTTTCTAAGTTTAGTATACTCCCAAAGGTTAGCTCCTACTACAAATACCTGAACATTATTCATACCAATTTTCTTCGCAACTGTATTGGGCAAATCATATCCAAATCTCAAGTTTTTCAATCTCATATATCCTGCATTTTGTAAGAAACGGGACTGTTGGATTTTATTTTTTCCATCATTTGTAGAAACGTGTGCTGCAGGAAAGTATGCATTTCGATTCTCCTCCGTCCAAGTATCAGTGATATAATAACGTTCCACATGACCTGCGTTGAAAGGGAAAAACCATGTCCAGTTTCCGTCAGATGGCCAAAAATCTTGACTTCCAATTCCTTGGAAAAAAATGTTTGCATTAAAATTTTTCCATCTAATACTGCTGTTTATTCCAAACGTGTACCTCGGTGTGGAATTACCAATAATTTTACGATCCCCTGGATCTGTAATTGTGTTAGCTCCATAACTAATTATTTTGTCTCCGTTCAAATCGGCATACTGAATATCGCCTGCTCTCCAGTTGTTTCCTAATCTTGATTGATTAGCTGCTGAGCTTACTTCAGCTGCTGTTTGAAAAATTCCTACAGTTTCAAAGCCCCAAATTTCACCTAGTTTCTGGCCTACTCTATAGGTGTTATTAATTGCACCTGTTGGATTCATAAACTTAGTGATAGTGGCAGTAGCATCGGATAGAGCGAGCGTCACATCATAGCTAAAGTCTTTTCCTTTGCTGTCTTTCCAAGTTATACTAGCTTCCCAACCCTTAGTACGTAAATCGGCAGCATTTTCTTTGGGAGCATTTGTTCCTAATAAATCTGGGTAAGCCACATTCATTAACATATTTTTTGTGTCCCTCGTATATAAATCAAATGATGCATCTAATTTGTTATTCCAAAGAGAAACGTCTAATCCTATATTTTGTGAAACAACAGTTTCCCAGGTAAGAGCTGGGCTAACTAAACCTGGAGCTGCAACAAACGGAATCATTCCCGATCCAAATTGGTAAGGTGCACGTCCTGCTCCAAAAGTAGCAATGTATGGGTAATATTCTTCCCTTCCTCCGTCTCTTAAATTTTGATTTCCTAATGTACCATAAGAAGCTCTGAGCTTTAAATTAGAAAGCCAAGAAATATCTTTCATGAACGACTCTTCGCTTATTCTCCATCCTGCTGATACGGAAGGAAAAAATCCAAATCTGGATTCCGTAGGAAAACGGGACGAACCGTCATAACGTCCGTTAAATTCTAACAAATAACGCTCATCAAAATTATAAGCTAAGCGATAAAAAACACCTCTTAATGAAAAATGTTCTTCTGAACCAAAAGTTTCTTGGTTGCCTATTGTAGCACCAATATTAGGAATTAATGGAGTAATTAATCCTCTAGCACGTGCTCCTGTATATCTGAAATTGGCTGATTCTTGGTTAAAACCTGCCAATAGGTTTAAACTGTGTTTCTTTGGTAAAAATGGAAACGTATAATCTCCGTAGATATTCACAACGTTGTATCTATTAATTCTACTTTCATTTCTTACCCAATCGTCTCCACTGAATCCGTTACTGATTGGCCTTGGATTTCTCAAATCGGTGGAAACTACATCCACTTTACTTTGAACGTCTTTGTATTCACGTAAAAAAGCATTGTGCGAATAAGAACCAATGATTTTTAAACCGTTTAATGGCGTTAGGGTCAAACCTTGCGTCAGCCAAAGGTCATTATTTGTGAAAGTCTCACGGCCGCCGTCCATTAGATAAGGAAACCAGTTAGTGCCTTCAAAATACTTACCGGCTAACGCTGCATATTGATCTCTGTCTCCTTGCACTTGATAAAAAGGCAAATCAGGGAATTGAATGGGCTGAATAGGATTAACACGCGCCAATGTATTTATATTAACGTCCCAGTTATAAAAGTGAGGTTTATCACTATTTTGTTGATTGAATATAACCTTTTCGTTTAGAGTTAGCCATTTATTTATTTTAAAATCGGCCTTCATCATTAAATTATAGCGCTTAAATTTTTCATTATTTGCAGGTTTAATATAACCGTCTTTACTTAAATGGCCTAAGGAAAGATAATAACTGCTTTTATCCGAACCACCAGAAACCGAAATATCGTGCTGCTGTGTTGGAGAAAAATCAGTCATAATTTGGTCTTGATAATTGTTATACCCATAAAAGCGTAAAGTACCATTATAAACACCCCATGCATTTGCTTCTGTTGGATTCTCCGACCATCTTTTGGTCTTTTCCAAATAATCGGCATCAAAAGCAGGTACACCATTGGTACGTATATTTGCTTTATTTCGAGCGACAACAAATTCGTACGGATCGGTAACCACATCCATATTAAAAATAGGCTTTGCCAATGAAACCTGGGAACTTATATTAACTTGGACTTTACCTGACGAGCCAGACTTGGTCTCAATTAAAATAACACCAAAGGCTGCTCTAGCACCATATACAGCAGCAGCAGCAGCATCTTTTAGTACAGATACGCTTTTAATATCATTCGGGTTAATTCGGTTTATATCCATAGGAACGTTATCAACTAAAATTAGTGGTGAGCCACCATTAATAGACTGAAATCCCCTGATATTAAAAGATGGCGACTGGGAGGGGTCACCATTTCTAACGTTTACATTAAGGTTAGGAATTACCCCTTGTAGACCTTCCCCAGTATTGGCAATAGGTCGACTTTGAAGCCTTTCAGAGGTGGCTACACCCACGGCGCCCGTAAGGTTTACTTTTTGTTGCGTTCCATAACCAACCACTATAACTTCATCCAATGCTTTAGAATCAGGCTCTAACCGGATATTAAGTGTTGATTGCGAACCTATTTTCATTTCTTGAGTTTTATATCCAACAAATGAAAATACAAGTACATCACCTACATTTACTTCGATACTAAATTTTCCATTGGCATCAGAGTTAGTCCCCAAGGAACTTCCTTTTTTTGCAATGCTGACTCCCGGCATTCCGGAATTGTTTTCATCGACAATCGTACCACTAATTTTTTGTGGAGCAACGTTTGAAATAAGCCCAATTTTAGGTGCAATCGAGGCTGCTAGTGGCCAACTTAAACCTAGGCCAATGACCATTCCGATTAGGAATACATGGCTGTAATTAATAAGATTTTTTTTCATAAAACGTCATAATTAAGAATGTTGTTATTATAGGGTTTATTTGCACAAAGTTTTGGTTTAAAAGCCTTTGAACCTTTGATTTTATAAATAATTCTTTAAATAATCAAAAAATAATTTAAATTTTTTTCTTAAACTTCTCCGGTAACGTTTACATGTATTTTTTTCTCTTTGAATTTTTAATTATTGAAATTTTAATTACACCAAATAATTTACATTAAATTAATAATGTTAGTAAGACACTTCGCACATTAATTATTACATAGATTTATTAGATAAATCTTGTGGCAAATTCGCTTACTAGTTCACTTAAATTGCATAAACTACTAATGCCATTTAAAAGTGATTCCACTATATTCTAATAATTGTTTATATTTTTTGTAGATTTTGAAAGTTTCAAAAAAATTGACGCTATGAAATTCTTGCTAATTATATTCCTTATTTTATTGAATAGCCCAGTAAATTCCCAAGTACTTGATCCGGAATTTGATCAGGCTGCATTAAATGGTAATTTGGTAAATGAAGGATTCAACCGCTGCATTAATTATGTAAACGCTTGGATGCGATACGCAGATCCATCTACTGGTCTAATTCCACGGAATATTACTGATTCAAAAGATTATTGGAACGCGTGGGATGCTGGAGCAGATAATTATCCATACATGGTGTTGACTTCTTCAATTTTAATGCCTAATTATTTCAAAGGAACTGCTTTAAAAATGTTAAAAACGGAACAGCAGCTTACTTCAAGAATTGGAAAACTTCCCGATACATATTCTTTTTCAAAAAAAGGATTTAAAAATTCGGTTATTGACACCAATCAAATCATTTTTGGTGCAGCTGAATACATGAAGGACGGCCTAATTCCACTCACGGAATGGTTGGGGAAAAGTGCGTGGTCCAAACGCATGCTGGAAATATTAGATGACCTTCCACGCCTCACTAAAGTTGCCAAAAACATTCATGGCTCTTGGTATGGCAACAGCGCAACCGTGGAAGTTAACGGTGACCTTTTGCAGGTTTTATCACGTATGTATTGGTTCACAGGAAAAAGAAAATACTTGGATTGGGCCGTTGAAATTGCAGACAACTACCTGAATGAAAAAGAGCTACCCACCACTGCATTGGACCACTTACGCATCAGGGATCATGGCTGTGAAATCATTTCAGGCCTATGCGAAGTATATATAGCTACATATTATGCCATACCGGAAAAAAGAAAAACATGGAAGCCGCTTGTGCATGCCATGCTCGATCGTATTCTTGAAATTGGCCGAAATGAGGATGGACTTTTTTACGATGAGGTTAATCCCCAAAACGGACTAATTTTGTCAAAAAGACTTGCCGACAATTTTGGATACACCTTAAATGCGTATTGGTACATTGCAAAAATCGATTCTATACCTGCCTACAGAAACGCCGTCATCAAAGCTTTATCCTCGCTCAATAAAAAATATAGAAACTACCCCTGGGAAGGCACTAGTGCAGATGGATATGCAGATGCTATAGAAGGAACATTAAATCTCTACAACCGCGAAGCAATTCCATCTGTAAAGGAATGGATGGATAATGAAATCAAGGTGATGTGGGCAATTCAAAAAGCCGATGGTATGGTCGAAGGATGGCATGGAGATGGGAATTTTGCCAGAACAACCATCATGTATTGTCTTTGGAAAACACAGGGCATTGTTATTTCTGAATGGCAAAAAGATCTTTATTTTGGCGCTGTCCGAACAGCGAATGGGGTAAAAATTTCAGTTTCAACAGCATCAGGTTGGAAAGGAAAATTAAAATTTGATGTTCCTCGGCACAAAACAATGATGCGTTTTCCCGTCGATTATCCAAGAATTAACCAGTTTCAGGAATGGTTTGTGATAGCGGAAGAAAAATCCTATCAGCTGAAAACAGCCGACAGCGATAAAACTAGAACAATATTAGGTAAATCTCTCTCCAAAGGATTGCCGGTTGAAGTAAAACCAGGACAAACCCTATTCTTAGAAATTAGTGGAATATAGACTTGCCTAAATTATTCGCTTTAACGTAACTTTTAAAACTAATTTTTTTTAGCCGAGGAGTAAATTAGCGAATTAACCTGTTTGAATAGAATCTAAAATATTTCAAAAAAGTAAAAAATCAAATTGGTTTGATCGCAAGAATTGTTTTTTTCACTTTAGAATTTGATAAGGTTCCTAAACTTTCTATTTGCAAGGCATAACAAACTTTTTTACAGTTTTTATTCAACCACTTTTTACACACCGCTCCTCGCTAAAAAATACCAGTTTCGGTCACTAAGTTTAACTTTAAAACTAATCAGCTAAACAAAGGTATTTTAAACTTCATGGTCAAGAAAACAAGCAATTGATTTTGTTCGTATACATAGGATTGTGATCCACGCAAGTATTTCCTAATAAACAGGAAACTTTTCCATCTTAAATCGTTTGATAAAATGGTTTTCTCAATAAAGACCAATTCGCCTAGTCGTTTGAACGGTCATTCCCCGATTTTCGTTGAATTTTTCGGATGGCTGATTCAATGGATTTTTCAGGTTCTATGATATTATATTCACCCCAAAAATCTGGATCAGCTAAACTTAAAACCTTATCTGACATAATTACATTGGAGCTCAATTTCTGCGTTTTTTGATTCTCCTTGATGTCCAATTTTTTCGAATCGGTGACGGCCATTTCAAACGTGGTACTATAGATCGTGTTGAATATCTTTCTGTCCCAATTTAATTTAAAGGTCAAATCCCCTCGAGAATAAGCGAAAATCCATTTGCCATTTTGTTGGCGGTAGTTAATTTGATAGCGGACTTCGGTCGGGTAAATGTCGGCGCCAACAGGCTTTTTGCGGGTAAATTGAAGTCCGGACTTAATTTTATCCTCTACATTTAGTTGGAAGGTTGCGCTTATAACAGCCAAACTTTTTGCATCGATATACATTTTCCCATAATATAATGGGTCTTGGATTGTTGGCTTTTGTTTGAAAGCCAAAACCAATACCTGGTTATTATTTATTTGGGTAATATCCTCTAAACTAAAATCATATAATTCGAAAGCTTTCTCCGAAAATAATAACGTGGGATTTTTAATTAAATCAATATATAAGGCGGAAAAAGGACCTCCTTGTAATTTAAAATTGACGGTATCTAGTTTAGTGTAATCTGTATTTTTCCTACCCTTAAAAAGATTGATTTGGTCTGATGAACTTACGGTAAAGGGCTGCTTTTGAATATTAACGATGGATTCAGAAAGAGATACGTAGGTACGCCGTTTTCGAATTGTTTCACGATAAAAACCAGTCATTTGAATGGGGTCATCTCCATAATTTTGTAATCGTTTATATAATACCCCTGAAAATATGTTTTTTGCATCCATCACTTGTACAACCACTTCCTCAAGTAAGGTATTGCTCGGTTCCAAAAACAATACATTTTTTTCGGGTTCTAATTCCTTAATAGGAACGACTTTGTTATTATAGCCCAAAAATGAAATAGTCAGGTTAGCATTTAATTTTTCTGTTGGAATTTTAATGGAGAATTTTCCCTCACTATTGCTAATGGTAGAAATGCTTGTTCCGGAGACTGAAATACTTGCATAGATGAGTTCATTCTTTGTTTTACTATCCAAAATTGATCCTTTAAATTGTTTGAACGAACTGGAGTCCGCCTTATGGTGGCTTGAGAAGCGGGCTTCTAATTGCAATTGAGCCAGAATGATGAAGAATAATCCAATTAGTCCTCGAAAATAAATATGCAGGTTAGTTTTCATAGTGTCCGTAGTCAAATTAAAATGGACTTTTACCTTAGGAGTTTTGTATTGAATCGAAAGTAGTAAATATTTTAAATAATCATTAAAAATTTAATCACAATCCTTAAATTTAAAAAGAATAAAATACATAGGTCGCCCTAAATCAAGCTCCATGAAAATCTTTAAAATTGTCATTTTCCTGATGTGTGCGCAGGCTATTTATGCACAAAATACAAGCACTTTTAAAAAAGAAATAAAGCTAGAATTGAATGAGATTTTAGCTTACTGGGAAAAATATAGTGTGGATGTTGAAAATGGTGGATTCTATGGGGCCGTTGACGTGAATAATGTGCCCGATAGGCAGGCCGACAAAGGATTAATTTTAAACTGTAGAATCCTTTGGACATTTTCAGCGGCATATCAAATGGACCGCAAACCAGCGTATAAAATTTTGGCCAATCGCGCATTTAATTACTTGAATACCTATTTTTGGGACGTAAAAAACAAAGGGGCATATTGGTCCGTAAAATCAACCGGCACTCCTTCCGACACCCATAAACAAGTTTATGCGGAAGGATTTATGATCTACGCTTTTGCTGAATATTTTAAAATTTCGAAAAATCCGCAAGCTCTAGAAAAAGCAAAAATCATTCACCAGGTCCTACAAGATAAATGCAAGGATCAGAAAAATGGAGGATATTATGAAGCCTACGATGCGACTTGGAAACCGATTGCAGATAACACGATTACACAAGGAAAAGCAGATCAAAAAAAATCCATGAATACGCATCTGCATTTAATTGAGGCCTTTGCCAATTTATATCAAGTGTATCCCGATGAAAAATTAAAGGCTGAAATTGAAACCATGCTTACCATTTTTCATGAAAAAATAATTGCCAACGGCACAACGCAAACTTTGTTTTTTACAGATGATTGGACTCCAAGATCAGAAGCTGTTTCTTTTGGTCATGATATAGAATCGGCATGGCTTTTACTTGAAACTGCGGAGACAATTAAAAATCCAACTTGGATTAAAAAAATGAAAACCTTAGCTATCAATATGGCTATCGAAGCAGAAAAGGGAATTGACCCTAAAGATGGGGGCATGTGGAATGAGAAAAATCAAGGCCATATCAACACCGAGAAACATTGGTGGCCACAAGCAGAAGCGATGGTTGGATACTTCAATGCTTTCCAATTGACAGGAAATAAAAAATTCTATGATTTGAGTCTAGGCTCTTGGTCTTTTATTAAATCGGAACTAAAATCGCCAACAGGCGAATGGTATTGGGGAATAGACGAGGGAAAAGAGCCTATGAAGCGCAACGGAAAAATTGGCCCTTGGAAAGGCCCTTACCACAATGGAAGAGCCTGTTTGGAAATTTTAAAACGTATTCGCTAATCAATAAATGCTTTTTGGTTTTTGCGCATATGGCAGATATACTTTTGTTGGCCGTCAACAACTAATAATACGGATATCTATCCCAAAGGTTTGTAGTAGGATTGGTAAATCGAGGATCACCTGTTCGCTTCATCCAAGCCTCTAAGTCTATTTTTAACTTATTTTTTTGTTTTTCAAATTGCTTTTCACTGGCCAAATTATGCAATTGGTTCGGATCATTTTTTAAATCATATAATTCCTCCGAACCTCTTTTTTTCAAAGTTCGATCCACAAAAAAACTATATTTTAGCGTATCTGATAAAATTAATTGTTTAGTTGGCGAATCATCGATGTCACCATAAGGACCTACGGCCACCCATTTTTGTGGGTCTCCAGCTGGGAATCGATTGGGTTCAAAATTGCGCAGGTACAAAAACTCCTTCGTTCGGATTCCTCTGATAGGATATCCTAAATCTCCTTTTCTTACATTCGCATGCCTTTCTCTTTCGACAAAAACAGCACTCCTACTTGGTAACGAACGACCATTTAGTAAATTAATTAGACTTTTGGAAGGAAGATCTGCGGGTTTTTTGATCCCCATAACGTCCAATATGGTGGGAGCCAAATCAATCAAACTTACTAACTCGCTGGAACGTGCTGGCTTAATTTTTCCTTTCCAATAGATGATAAGAGGCACATTTGTCCCCGAGTCATAACATGTTGCTTTTGCCCTAGGGAACGGCATGCCATTGTCGCTTGTGATAATAATTAGCGTGTTTTCTAACTCGCCTTTTGACGCTAACATAGCAATCAATTTGCCCACATTGCTATCAAATCTTTCCACTTCAAAATAGTAATCCAATATATCTTTTCTAACCACATCCGTGTCGGGGAGGAATCCAGGAACTTGTACGCGTTGTGGATCTAGTCCTGCTTGTTCACCAGTTCCTTTGACATATTCACGATGTGGGTCAATGGACCCAAACCAATAAAAGAAAGGTTTGTCTTTTGGCTTTTCACCCAAAAATGCATCAAAATCCTTAAAATTTTTACCTGCTGGATTTTCTAGATACCCACCAATTTTAAAATTTCCTGGACCCCAGCCTTTTCTTTCGCTGCCAACAAAACCACCTGATTCTTGAATCAGGCTTACAAAATTTGGAATTCGTACGGGTAAACTACCCCATAAATTTCCTCCTTCAGCCATTTGATGCGGATATTTGCCTGTTAAAATACTTGCTCTGGAAGGACTGCACGATGCAGCTGAACAAAATGCTTGGTCAAAAATCAGGCCATCTTTTCCTAATTTGTCAATATTAGGTGTTCGGATTACCCGATCTCCATAAATTCCAGCATGCTTTGACCAATCATCAGCAACGATGAAGAGTATGTTAGGTTTTCGGGCCAAATTCTGACTCAAAACAGGTAGCGTAGATAAGGTAAAAACAAAGCAAAAAAGGTTTTTTCTGAACATTATTTTATTTTTTTGGTTCAAACTCACTTAGTACCGAGTCTGTTGTTCCCAATGAAACAAAAAATATGCAACCCATCTAATGATTAAAATGGAGAAACAATAGATAAATTATTATCAGTTATTTTAGCTGGTAACAACTCAGTCTACTTTCAAAATTAATTTTTTATCGTAATAATCCAACGATTGTTGTTGATTTGTTAAAAATCCAATTCAACTACTAAGAAGTTAACGCTATGAAAGGCGCTATTTAGGTGTCATTTCTTAATGATTCGTAAACAATAAATTATTCGCTGTGCCTTTTGGCAATCCAGCAATTTTATTTTTTGTTGATGTGCTTTTCAAAGCTGTTTCTACCGTAGCTGGGCTATGGCTCGGATTTTTAGATAAATACAAAACAGCCACGCCTGTTACATGTGGGGTGGCCATGGAGGTTCCACTTAAGGTTTTTTCTGCCGTTGTTCCCGTATTCCCGGCCGATACAATACTTGTCCCTGGGGCAAAAATATCAACGATTGATCCAAAATTTGAATACGAGGCATACCTATCAAAATTCGTCCCTGTAAGTGGTGTTGCACCAGTGGCGCCAACCGTAATAGCAGAACTTACTCGCGCAGGAGAATAATTGGATGCATTTCTTCTATCATTTCCGGCTGCCACACACATCACAATACCTGCGTTAATTGCTTTTTTTACCGCATCATCTAATGCTCTTGATGCGCCCCCACCAAGTGACATATTGGCCACAGCTGGTCGAGTAGTACGCTGAGAAATTACCCAGTTTATTCCTGCAATAACCCCAGCCGTTGTTCCAGACCCATCTGCACCTAATACCTTTACAGCGATTAATTTTGTATTTTTAGCTACTCCATAGGTGGATCCACCTACTGTTCCGGCTACATGGGTTCCGTGCCCTTGTTCATCAAGCCAAGGACTAGAATTAGATATTGCAGAATATCCGCCAACTGCTCGGCCTCCAAATTCCTGATGGTTCGTAAAAATACCCGTATCAATAATGTACGCATCCACCTCCACACCGGTGGCTGTATAGGAATAGAGATTCGTTAATGGCAAAGATGCTTGGTCAATTCGGTCAATACCCCATAAATTCACGGTAAGTGTTTGAACTGCATTAATTGACATAACCTGATTTTTTTCGATATAGTCTACTTTTATGTTCTTTTTTAATTTTGCTAAAGCCGATGGGCTTAGACTTGCAGTAAATCCTTTAATTGCTTTCTTGTAAACAAATTCCGGTTTAATGCCCTCTGATTTATCTATATCTTCAATATCAATATTTAATTCATCATCGGATGTTTCAACTTTATAAATGACAATGTATTCGTCTTCTGGTATAATCGACCTAGATTGGTTAGAATCTTTTGAAAAATCACTATTTGCTATTTTCTGATTGGGCTGAAGATTTGAATCATTGAGTAATTCGTTACAGCTGAAAAAAATGGTTGACATGGCGAAAACTAGACCAATAGTAAGTATGTTGCGTTTCATTAATTGTTGGTTTTTACTTCAAAATCAAAATAAGTCAACTGTTAACTTTGTCGCAAATTAGATTTGTACCAAAATTCTAAATCGCGATTTTATTTTGTACTAGAATCTTAATAAAATTTAATTTTTCATGTCATTAAAGTCAGCAAAAGTGCTAATCCAATTGTTAAATAGTTCTTATGCGCACAAATGAGATTCAAATTTTTATTGATAAACATGGATCAAAAAATAGATGTTGTATTTATTTGATTTAACAAATTATAGGTGCGCTTACGTTTCCAAATGTTTGGCGCTGATATTGAATAAGCGAATTCTATTTTATTTAAATGTGGGTATCGAACTAGTCTTCCAAACTAATTTTAATGAATGTTTCAAAAATTAACTTAGTCTAGTATGATTTCAAGTAATGTGGCTCTATAATAATCCTAAGAAAATCAATACATTAGCGAAAATTTAACACATGGTTTTCACGAATGTGCCCCAACAAGTTAATAACGATTCAAATGTTTCAAAATCAAACTAATAGACGTGCTATGAAACTACATACTATTTTAACGATTGCTTTTTTACTCGTAATTGGTGTTAACGTACAAAGTCAAAATGATGATAAGATAACAAGTAGAGACATTTTGTACCTAACGAGTGGAGGTAAATTACACCCCTTGCAAGCCCTAATGGATATAAGGCATTATACCATCAAATTAGATGTGGATTTGGTTAAACAATCCATTCATGGGTCCACTGAAATTAGTCTAAATTTAGCTGCTAAGACAGATACTATTTTACTTGATTTAATCCATTTATATGCTGTGACAAAAATCAAGGTTAACAATGCAACAGCATCCTATTATCAACACGACGATAAAATATTTATAACCTCCGCTAAAGGTTTTGAATCCGGTAACCAAAAAGTATATGTGGAGTATAATGGGATACCTCCCGTTGCCATAAGACCTCCTTGGGACGGTGGTTTTACGTGGAAAAAAGATAGTGCGGGTTTTGATTGGGTATCTATAAATATTCAAGGCGAAGGCGGAAAAATGTATTTTCCATGTAAAGATCATCCAAGTGATGAACCAAATGAGGGGGCAGATGTGATTATAACCGTGCCCTCCCATTTAGTTGTCGCCGGTCCTGGATTATTGACGAACGTAGTTAAAAAGAAAAATAAGGCTACCTACCATTGGAAAACGAATTACACCATTAGTAACTATTGTATTTTATTTAACATTGGTAAATACAAAGTAGTCAAAGACGAATTAACCACTATTGCTGGGAATAAAGTCCCCATCGAATTCTATGTCTTAGAAGTGGACACCATGCATGCCAAAAAAGTAATTGAAACGAGGAAACGAGATACAAAAATTCTGGAAAAATATTTTGGTGAATACCCATGGGCTAAAGAGAAAATTGGCATTGCCGAAGTGCCTAATTCAGGAATGGAGCATCAGACAATGATTACCTTCGACAATAAATTTATCTATAAAACGATCGGTGGACAGGAATATTCCGCTAATTTATTTCATGAATATGCGCATGAATGGTTTGCAAATAAGGTGACTAATAAAGATTGGGGACACATGTGGTTACAAGAGGGAATAAGTACCTATGCTGAGGCCCTGGCCATGTTTGAACTCGGAGGAGAAGCAGCCTACGATGAGATTATTGCTGGCCATAGACGTAATTCAAAAAATAAGAAAGCCATTGTACCTGACGGCGATGGAATTACCGAAGAGGAAGTTTATTCAGGAGGTGACATTTACGGTAAGGGGTCGTTTTTTATGCATAGTTTGAGATACGTAGTAGGGGACCAGCTATTTTTTCCTACATTATATAAACTGGCAACCAGTCCCCAATACACGTATGACAACTTTATTACAACCGAGGACATAGAAAAATTATTTAGTAACGCCTCGGGGAAAGATTTAAAGCCATTTTTTGATTTTTATTTAAAAACAACGAACGTTTTAGATATTTCTATCAAGGAAGTTGGTTTTCAAAAATTTCAAATTAAAGTGAATAATTTATTCATGACCCTGCCTTTTGAAATTACTGCCAACGGTAAAACCACACGAACAAATATTTCAAGTGAAGGGATCATCATTCAAAGTGCATTACCCCCTCAAGTAGATGCGAAAGGGTTCTACTTGAAAAAAACAACGATACTGTGATGAATAAATTAAGTAGATTTTTGGCGATAACTTTTTTATTTTTTTCCTTAATCTCCCATGCAGATACGTACCCAATTAATAAAAGTATCGATGTTAAACATTATACTTTTGAACTGGGCTTGAGCGATAGCACCGATGAAATTATTGGCAAAACACAAATTACTATCAATTTTAAGCAAGCAGGTGTATTGAATTTTCGCTTAGATCTTGTCACTAAATCAGTAGAAAAGAATGGGAAAGGAATGGTTGTTGACGCCGTTTTTATGAATGCCAATGCCGTCGCTTTTACACACCAAAATGACGCACTCATTATTCATTTACCTCAAGCTTCTATCCTAAATCAAACAGTTATTTATACGATTAAATACCATGGAATTCCATTTGATGGTTTAAGAATTGGGGCCACAAAATTTGGTGATCGTAGTTTTTTTAATGAAAATTGGCCCAACAGAGGAAGACATTGGTTGCCACTCATTGATCATCCTTCCGATAAAGCTACTTCTGAATTTATAGTAAAGGCACCTTCACATTATAAGGTAGTCTCCAATGGTTTGCTACTCGAAGAATCTGATTTGGGAAATAATGAAAAACGAACGCATTGGAAACAATCTGTACCCGTTTCGTCCTGGTTATACGTGTTAGGTGTAGCCGATTTTGCTGTTAAATATGTGGACACCTTTAGGGGCAAATCCATACAAACGTGGGTATATCCAAAAAACAGAGAGGCAGGTTTTTATGATTTTGATGAGCCAACAAAAAAGGCGTTAACATTTTACAGTGACTATGTTGGGCCCTATGCCTACGAGAAATTAGCAAATATTCAAACGCCGAGCGTCAATGGCGGAATGGAGACATCCTCAGCGATTTTTTATGGAGAAAATTTAGTGAATGGAAAAAGAGATGATCGTATTAGAAACGTCGTGATTCATGAAATTGCACATCAGTGGTTTGGCAATGCAATTACGGAGGCTAATTGGGATGACGCCTGGCTAAGCGAAGGTTTCGCCACATTCTTTACCTTATTATTTATAGAGCATGAATATGGGAAAAAAGAATATACGAAAGGCTTACTGAAAGCTAAGCAGACTATTTATGATTTGGCAGCTAAAATGCCCAATTTCAGTATTGTGAGTCCTAGGTCCGCCGAGGTTGAGCAAGTTACTAGTGGATTAACCTATCAAAAAGGGGCTTGGGTGATTCATATGCTCCGAGATTTACTTGGAGAAACTAACTTCAAAAAAGGAATTCGAAACTATTATGCCAGGTATTTTAATGCTAATACAACTACGAATGAATTTAGAATTGAAATGGAAAAAGTATCTGGAAAAGACTTGAAGTTATTTTTTAATCAATGGTTATATCAGCCTGTTAATCCAACGATTGATGCTTCTTGGAACTATAATTCCAAAACAAAAAAAATGACAGTTCAATTGAACCAAGTTCAATCGGGTAATTTTTTGTTTAATACTCCAGTTGAAATTGGATATTATACGTTGGGGAAAAGTACCCCAACTATCTTGAAAATGAAGCTTTCGGCTAAATCACAGTTTTATAGTTTTTCAGTAGGTTCTTTACCTTTACAAGTTGAATTAGACCCCAGGAATGTTTTATTAAATAATGGTAGTTTGAGGCGGGAGTAAAATAGTGCGTCAAAACGCATGAATTATTGGTGACTGTAAAACTGTTGATTTCCAAGCTTAGATACCATTACGTTATATTTATTTTCGTCATTCTTAAACTTATTTTATATGTTTTCGAGCTTATCAAGAATTTGTCTTTTAGCTAGTTTTTATTTTTTGGCTATCCCTACTTCATTTTCCCAAAGCCCCCCAAAGCCCAATATCATTATCTTTTTGGTAGATGATATGGGGCTAATGGATACTTCTGTCCCATTTCTTTTGGATGCCAAGGGAAAACCTCAACGCCATCCACTTAATAATTGGTATCAAACACCTAATATGAAAAGATTGGCCGATTTAGGTATGCGATTTTCCACTTTTTACGCACAAAGTGTTTGTTCGCCTTCGCGTGCAAGTCTAATCACTGGACAAAATGCCGCGCGCCACAAAACGACACAGTGGATTAATCCGGATGAAAATAACCGCGGCAACTTAGGTCCTAAAGAATGGAATTGGAAAGGAATCCCTAAAACGGATACAACGATTTTGCCTCTAATACTTCAAAAGCAAGGTTATGAAACAATATATGTGGGTAAAGCACACTTTGGGCCATTTGGGTCTTTTGCAGAAAATCCTCTGAATTTAGGATATCATATTAATATTGGGGGCACTGCAATTGGTCATCCAGGTAGCTATTTAGGTACAGAAAATTATGCCCAAAAAATGAATAATGGAAGTATAAGGCAACAAGTACCCCATTTAGAAAATTACCATCAAACGTCTACTTTTTTGACGGATGCCTTAACGAATGAAGCCAAAAAGGAAATAAATAAGGCGGCAGCAAACAAAAAGCCTTTTTTCTTACAAATAGCACATTATGCAGTACACACGCCGTTTACGTTTGATCCATCATTTAAGGCACATTATATGAAGGATACCTTACGGGGCGTGGAAGCTCAAAAGTTCGCGAGTATGGTTGAAGGGATGGATAATTCATTGGGTCAAATTTTGAATGAATTAGAAAAATTAAGCCTTTCTGAAAATACCATTATCTTTTTTTTAGGAGATAATGGTTCAGACGCACCGCTTGGACCTACACATGAAGTTTCAAGTTCTGCTCCGCTCAGGGGAAAAAAGGGAACACATTACGAGGGTGGAATGCGAATACCATTTATTGCCTCTTGGGCTAAACCTGAACGCACGAATACGTGGCAGAAAAAAATGCCTATAAAGCAAGGTGCCATACAAACTCAATTAGGAACAATTATGGATATCTATCCGACTATTTTAGATTTATTAGATATAAAAAATCCAATCGGACATTCTCTTGACGGCACTTCATTAGCGGTCAATCTGATGGGAAATTCGAATTCGTTAAAATCTGAGACGTTTTTAATGCACTTTCCGCATGATCACCGAAGTAAGTATTTTACAAGCTATCGAAATGGCGATTGGAAGATTGTCTATCATTATTTTCCAGCATTAAACCCTGCTAATACAAGATTTGAACTATTTAACCTTTTATTGGATCCGTATGAAACGAATAACTTGGCTACTAAAATGCCTCAAAAATTGAAACAATTAGTTAATCAAATGCGTGAACAGCTAGAGAAGGAGGGCGCATTATACCCAATTGATGAAAACGGAAATATCACAAAGCCTTCATTTTCCAATAAACTTTAATACCCCGGCGCTTCATGGGTGATTGGTTTCAATTTAACTTGAGCATCTTTTGAAAAGCATAGCAAAAGTAATCCACACATTTAGTTATTTTTGCCTTCTTCGTATCTCTGATTTACTATGAAAAAAATTGGTTTGATTATTGGAACCGTGCTTTCTGGCACAATCTTTTTACTGTCTTTTTTGATTTCTTGCCGCGTTGATCAAACACCTTATTTTAAAACGGCCTACTACCAACAAACGAAAACGCGTTTAGACAGTCTAAAGAAAGTGCTGAAAAGCAATGACGATCTTCTCGAGGCCGGTTTCTCCAAAGTGAGCATTACGCCAAGTGTGGGTCATAATCAAGATAGTCCAGAAATGGGCAAGTTTGTCGAAGTTCCATTGGCTGGTTTTGGTGCCCGAAAAGGGAAAAGCGCCAAAGGTACACATGATAGTATTTTTGTAAAAGCCGCAGCGATCAAAGTGGGCAATCAATTGGTCGTTATAGTGGGTGCTGATATGCTCATTATGCCTCCCAACATCATTGATGAAGTTAGTTTAACACTTCAAAAAAAGGGTATCCAACGAAATCAAGTATTTTATTCAGCCTCGCACACGCATTCCAGCGTAGGAGCTTGGGGGCCAGGTTTTATCGGGGAACAATTTGCAGGGAAAGCCAATGTAGCCATTCAAAAATGGTTGGTTAATCAAATATCAACAGCGGTCACTAAAGCAATTGCCGACTTAAAACCTGCCCGATTTGGGAATGGGTATTTTAATGCGGCGCCTTATGTCAAAAATCGATTGATCGGTGAGACAGGAACCATCAATGGCCAGTTTAATTATATATCCATTCAACAAAAAACAGGGTTCAAAGCGGTAATTGGATCATTTGGCGCACATGCAACGACCATTGGTGCCGATAATTTTGAATTTAGTGCAGATTATCCCGGTTATTGGCAACGAAAAATGGAACAGGGTTCTGTTGACCTAGCTATTTTCTGCGGTGGCTCTGTGGGAAGTCAAAGCCCAGTAGGAGAGGGCAACGAATTTGAAAAGTCGAAGCACATAGGAGAGGCGCTCGCTGACAGTCTCGAAAAGCATTTAACACAGGTGCAACTCAAAGATCGAATTAATTTGTCCTCGATTAGCTTAAAAATGGACTTACCCGCTTACCACATTCGTTTGACAAATCATTTACATTTCACGAGCTGGCTAAGTGAAAAATTAATGCCTTTGCCCCAAAATGTTTACTTGCAAGTCATTAAAATGGATAATCTTATGTGGTTTACGACACCATCCGACTTCAGTGGGGAGTTTGCGCTTCAAATCAAAGATGCGTTGGCCAACAAAGGTTATCATGCCAACATTACAAGTTTTAATGGTAGTTACGTGGGTTATATCATTCCGGGAAAATATTTTTATTTTGATTCCTATGAGCCTAAAACTATGGGATGGTTTGGTCCGAATATGGGGGAATATACGTTTGAAATGTTGCGTCATTTGTCAAATGCAGTGAACCAACCCACGCATTAAGCATATAATCACTTCTGAATATATGGAAAATGAATGTTGGTTTGACTCAAGGTGAAATGCATTTGTTTGTTTAAGGTATTTCGATTTTATTTGCCACCGACATTACATCTAAACCTACACGAATTATGCAAGCAAATTTTTTAGCTGTCGTACTCCTACCTCTCGCATTGGCTATTATCATGATGGGCTTGGGCCTTTCATTGCGCGTAGAAGATTTTAAGCGTGTACTTATTTTCCCAAAAGCCGTTCTGATTGGTTTAGTCTGTCAAATGATTCTCTTGCCTACTATTTGTTATTTTATTGCGGTCGGATTTAATCTTTCGCCTGAATTAGCCGTAGGTCTCATGCTTTTATCGGCTTCCCCTGGTGGTCCCACCGCTAATCTATATTCACATATTGCCAAAGGTGACGTGGCACTCAATGTGACGCTTACGGCCTTGAATAGCTTGATTTCCGTTTTTTCGATTACCATTATTGTGAATTTTGCTATGGCTAGTTTTATGCAAACGGATCAAGTGGTCCCTTTGCAATTCAAAAAAGTATTCGAGGTTTGTTTAGTTGTTTTAGGACCTGTCTCGATTGGCATGCTAATACGTTCCAAAGCAAGCTCCCTGGCGGAACGACTGAGTAGTCCTGTTAAAATTATTTCTGCTCTTTTTCTGGTTTTAGTCATTGTCATGACGATTCTGAAAGAAAAGGCCCATATCGTTCAAGATTTTAAATTAGTTGGGATCCCCACGTTACTATTGAACGTTCTTAGCATGGGTATTGGTTATTTTGTACCACGTTTGTTCCAATTAGGCAAGGCGCAGGCTATTGCGATTGGTATGGAAATAGGTATTCACAATGGCACCTTGGCCATATTTATTGCATTAACGGTGATTGGGAATAGTGCGATGAGTACGCCAGCCGTGATTTACAGCTTGATTATGTTTTTTACAGCAGCGCTTTTTGGCTACCTGGTGAATTTGAAAAAAGAAAATAACTAAGGTTTTTTGACCGTGACTACCTCTAAATTAGAATTAATGAACCTTTTTGCGGCGCTCCAGTAATTCGCGGAAAGTAGTTAATATAATTCCCTCTTTTTCGATGTAGGCTTTTAGTTCAGGATTCATCATGGAATTCATGTCGGCTAAACGCGATCCCCCTGAACCAGATATAAACTTAAATTCCTCTGTAATGTCACTGCTATGTACGATCATCATGGCTACGCCTGGATTCATATTTTTGATTGTTTCAATCCATTGTTGGGCCTTATATTTCCCCCATTCTTCAGCGCTTGGGTTTCCGGCAGGTTTCCAATCGCCGCTAAATGTATGTAAATCGTCTAAAACGGGAAGTCCTGCATTCCAAAGTTTTTCACCCATTTTACTCGCTTCACCAAACAAATCGGTCAACCCATATCTTTTAGCTTCTAATTTGGTGCCCTCTTTCCATGTCCCATCTGCTTTCATCTTTTTAATAAGTGGTAAGTTCATGGATTCAATCATCATTTTATTATTTCCTCCGGGAAACATCACAGGAATGCCTAACTCAATACCTACCTTAACATACCGCTCCAAAAATGGGGGATAGGCAAATAGCGTTCCCATGTGTGAGTCGATGTGCGTAGGTGCCCATCCCAAACGCTTTGCGCGTTCTACTTGAGCTCTAATTTCTCTTTCCACTTCATCCGGACTCGCATTTTTAATAACCTGTTCGACGCTCCGGTGCAGACATCCATCTCCATCACTTAATCCGGGAACTTGCTGGAACCCCGCAAGTGCTGGCCAGCGGTAATCATTCCATTCTGAAGTTAATGTCAGGTGTAAACCCGCATCAGCCTTTGGATTATTTTTCTGTAAATAGTGAATGAAACTTGCGGCCCAAGGGCAGGGCATCATGATACTACATGAAGTAGCTACTCCCTGCTCCATTGATTTATAAGCACCTTGATTGGAAGAATAGGACATTCCGCAATCGTCAACATGGAAAATAAGGACTTTTTTGCCTTTAGGAAATCCAAGCTTTTCGGCATAGGTCTGCTGTGTCTGCGCAACTATTTGGGAAGATATAACCGAAATAAGGGCGAAAATTTTTAGGCAATTAGTCATAGTAGAAAATTGGTTTAGCTATATGTATGGTCATTAAATGAATTAAATAATTTGAGGAGCGAGTTTTATAACTTGCCAAACTTAAAAATTATTTCAATTATATAAAACTGATTTTTTTACAGCTGACTTGGTTTTTATTCAAATGGATTTATAAAAATCGAACGGTCAATTTGTTAATCCTTTATTTCGTCATAAATACCCACCTTACCTCCGGCAAATAGCTCATAGGTGCCTGAATAGCTTGATTTCCCACCAATTTCCCTTGTGGATTTCGTTGAACCGAATACTTCGATAAGGTGAATTTTCCTTTTTCATAATCAAACGATTTACCATCATCATCATACAAGGTAAATGCCCCTGGATTTTGTCCATAATGTTGCAACGTTAGTAGCCATTTCTCACCTTGTTTAGGTGCTTGTCGGTGCACAGGTACCATCGGTATAATACCACCATCTCGGACAAACAAGGGGATTTTTTCCAAAGGAGGTTCAATCTGTATCAATTGGTTTTCTCCCACAAATTCTCCTGTATAAAAATCATACCACTTTCCTTTAGGTAAAATTACCAGCCTGCTTTTTTCCCCTGCAAACATGGGAGCAACCAAGATTTCATCACCCATCATGTACTGGTCTTTGATATCTTTCCGAATCGTCATTTGATATGGATTTGTGGTTGCATCTAGTAGGCCACGCTCTTGGATGTTTTGGTCACTAAATTCGTCTACTAATTGCATGGCGCGAAAGGGCGGTTTTCCCTCCCGGTAATAAGCCGCAAATGTTGTATAAAGGTAGGGTAATAATTGCATCCGTAAATTGGCCACCTCTTTTACCGCTTCGGCTACTTCGGGGAAAGTCCACGGTTTTGTCCCGTCGGCCCACGCATTGATCATGGCCATTGGTGAAAAACAGGCGGATTGCATTCTTCGTATCCACTCTTCCGCTGTTTTGGATGCACGCACTTCTGGAGTCCAGAGGACGCCAATAAAACTACTATTGACCAATGCAGTGATGAAATCCTTGTGATTGTAATAGTCATTGTAAATTATGTAAGGCAAATGGCTACTCCCTGCATTAGAGGCCCTAACTAAACCATAGGTTCGCTTGTTGATTTCTTTGTACCAATCAGCGGTCATTTTTTGTACCAATGATCCATATATTTGCCGCATCTCCTCCGCACTTGTGCCCGATGGGAATGTTGCTACATCCGGCCACACCCAATTGTCATAGCCATCGACCTCGTCTATTTTATAACCACCCACGCCAATGTCTAAATGATTTTTTTTGAAATGATTCTTGTATAACTGACGGGTTTGGGCCAAGGTAAAATCGGGCACCAAACCATTCCAAACTGTATGCGAGCCCGTCAGGTTTTTAACCAAGGGATAGAGGGACGACTTCGGTGAAACATAGGGATTAAGCCATAGATTAGCTGAAACACCCTTTTCCGCTAATTTTGCCAAGAATAATTTGGGTGTCGGGAATCGCGTCGTATCCCATTCAAAGGTGCATGGGTAGGACATGCTTTGCCAACCAGGCTCTACGCCAATAAAATCCAATGGAAAATCATGTTCCTCAAAACTGGCGACTTCTTTCAAGATGTCTTCTTGGGAATAAAGTGTGGGTACGCGTTGCGTAAATCCCAATCCCCATTTGGGAGGTAAATAGCCACCGCCATTGAGTAAATTATAGCGCTGTACAGCTTGCATAGGTGATGGCCCCGCAAATACATACAGGCTAGTTCCATTCGCTGGGACCAATACTTCTACGGCATCCGAATAAGGTTGTGCACTCCATTTTTTATTGGTATTTCGGTCCTGAAGTTCAGGTGGGTTTTTGGAATCGACACGCACACCGGTTCCAGCATAAACGGTGATGTATTGAGCAGCATCGATCAACACGCCATAGCCTTTTGAGGAAACATAAAAAGGAACAGGCGCATGCGTTCGGCCATTATCCTTCCCACCAAAATGATCCATGTGAAGGTTTAAAATACGACCTCGTTGGTTTACCGTTTGAAAATTAAGCCCCAAACCGAACAACTGCTCTCCTTGTTGGAGCGGCAATTTTAGGTAGGTTTTCCCTTGTATGATTTTGATTTCAATGGTCCCTTTATCTAGTGGAAATGCGGTTTTAGGAAGTTGATTTAGCGCGGACAAATTCACCTTGCCACCGGCTGCTTGAAGGAGACTGTGTTTTTGTTTTTGACCAATATCCGCTTTCCAAATACCCGGATAGCTTTCCTTCCAAACAATAGACTTTTGGGCCTTCAAGATGGTTTGGCTTAAAAATAGGAGAATGATTAGTTGGTAAATTCTCATCAGTTGGTTTTTGCTAAATGGTGTATTTTTTTCACTAAGTAAAATGAAAAATTCTCCTCGAAAAACCAAAAAATATTTTTTATCTTCCCGCGTGAGATTTTTGGCATCAATATTTTTAATTGGCTTTTTTAGCTTTTTTACCTCTCCTGAATTTACGGATTGGGAAGGATATCATGGAGGTGATACTCGAAATCACTATTCACCGCTTGCGCAAATTACGCCCGCTAATGTTAAGAATTTAAAGCTTGCATGGGTCTATGCCTCCGGTGGGGCAGATACAATTCACCATACCACCCAAATGCAATGTAATCCCATTATCATAAAAGGGATTTTATACGGGGTTTCTGCGGGATCACAAGCCTTCGCTATAGATGCCCAAAGTGGTCGAGAAATTTGGAAAACAACAATTCGGGAAAATACGCCTGCCATGTCTAGTCGGGGTGTGGCATATTATGCACCAACAAATCATTCACCTGTAGTATTCTTTGGATTTGGATCTTTTCTATTTGCATTAGATGCCTCTACGGGAGAACCGGTTAAGACGTTTGGTGATAAAGGAAAAATAAATTTAGTGGATGGATTAAAACGTCCCGGAGCTGATGAATATGCAGTGCTAAATACGCCAATTTCCATTTATAAAAATACATTGATCGTAGGCACACGTGTCTCTGAGTCAGCTTCTGCCTTACTTGGTGATGTTCGGGCTTTTGACGCATCCTCTGGTCGATTAATTTGGACGTTTCACACCATTCCAAAACCCGGAGAATTTGGATACAAAACGTGGGAAAAGTCGAATTATGTGCATGTGGGCGGGGCAAATAGTTGGATGGGGATGGCCGTAGACTCCAAGCGAGGTATTGTGTATGTGCCAACTGGTTCTGCTGCGTTTGATTTTTATGGAGGAAATCGAAAGGGGGATAATTTATTTGCCAACTGCCTTTTGGCTTTGGATATTCGAACTGGAAAGCGCCTTTGGCATTTTCAAACGGTACATCATGATATTTGGGATCGAGATATTCCCGCACCCCCTAATTTATTCACGATCTTGCATGCGGGTAAAAAGCGTGATGTAGTTTCTATTTTGAGCAAACAAGGATTTATGTTTGTGTTTGACCGGGTTACGGGTAAGCCTATTTTTCCAATAGAGGAAAGACCATTTCCTGCATCTGATGTAATCGGTGAAAAAACATCAAAAACACAGCCAATTCCTCTTTGGCCCTTACCGTTTGCAAAACAAACGTTCACTGAAAAAGATGTAAATGAATGGGCCTCAAATAAAGCTGAAATCATCACGATGCTTCGTGCTTCCCAGACGGGTCAGCCCTTTATTCCAATGAGTTTAACCAAGAAAACTGTTTTTTTTCCGGGTACTGATGGAGGCGCGCAGTGGGGTGGCGCCGCTGTTGACGAAAAACAGGTGATGTATATCCCTTCCAAACAAAATCCGGTATATAGTTCGCTTGTACCCGTTGATAAAACGATTGAAAACTCTGGAAAATCTTTATACGTTCAGCATTGCCAAAGTTGCCACGGTGTAAACCGGGAAGGAAACGAAGATGGAACAATACCTGGCGTTCGAGAAGCTCATAAAAAATATTCGGAACAACTTTTGACACAAATTTTAAGTAAGGGTCGAGGTAGAATGCCTGCATTTAATTTTCTCTCCACTGCAGAAAAAAAAGCGGTTTTGGCTTATGTTCAAGGATTAAATGTAGCGGTTGAAGGGCCATTTAAAAAGTCAAGTTTGGATTTTTCCCCATTTACTAGCTCTGGGTATACGCGCTGGTATGATAGTCGAGGATATCCGGTAAGCAGACCCCCGTGGGGAACTTTAACCGCAATCGAAATGAATACGGGGAAGCACCTTTGGCAGGTTCCTTTGGGCGAATATCCCGAATTGACGTTAAAAGGTATTGCGCCTACGGGTACTGATTTATATGGTGGACCAGCAGTAACGGCAGGCGGGTTGATTTTTATCGCAGCGACAAAAGATGAAATGTTTCGTGCTTTTGATCGACAAACCGGAAAAATTGTGTGGGAGGCTAAATTACCCGCTGCGGGGTATTCCTCTCCAAGCATCTATGCCGTTGGCGGAGTTCAATATGTAGTCATCGCCTGTGGAGGAGGGAAACTAAAAACTAAATCAGGTGATCGATATGTTGCTTTTTCTTTGGGAAATAACACAAGAAAATAAGCTGTAAATTGAAGCTAATTTAAAATGAACCTAAGCAGATTTTTCTATTTTCTCAAGGCATGCCTCGTACAGATTTCCGTGCTATTTTTATTGCTCATGTTTTCCTGTTCAAAAGAGATAGAATCTCCTTTGGCGAGTACTTCACCAACGGGCATACCGGAAATTAAAATTACGACCTTACTCAATAACCAAGGCATCATTTGGGGTTTTGATATTTTGCCTGATGGCAATCTACTTTACACCCAAAAATCAGGGACAATTCAGTTGTTTGATAACCTCACTCGAAGTACCACGCGGATTACGGGATTACCTACTAATATTTCGGCAGTAGGGCAGGGTGGATTATTAGATTTGGCTATTGCGCCTGATTTTGGTACTAGCAAGTCGGTGTTCGTTACTTACAGCATCACTGGCGGTTTTCTTTCCCTAGCCCGCTTTACCTTAAGTGGAAATGTAGCCACTGATTGGCGCTTGTTGCACACGACGGAATCTGCCTCCACGTGGAATGGGCACTTTGGAAGTCGAATTGCTTTTGGTCCCGATGGGAAATTATATTGGAGTGTTGGGGAAGGGGGAGGAGGTAGTTTGGGTGGAGCCTCAAGTCCACATCAAAATAGCCAACGAATCACTACATTCTGGGGCAAAATACATCGAATGAATATTGATGGAAGTGTGCCCAGCGATAATCCGATCCTTCCTGGCCAAACACAACGCAGTACCCTATATAGTTATGGACATCGAAATCCGCAGGGAATGGCTTTTGAACCGAAGTCAGGACGGCTTTTTGTTAATGAACATGGGCCAAGTGGTGGCTGTGAGCTTAATCGAGTCGAAGCGGGAAATAATTTCGGTTGGCCTTTGTATAGCGTTGGCATAAATTACAATGGAACGACAATTAGTAATGGACACACGGCGCCTGGGATTGTTGCGCCCTTAAAGACATGGACACCGGCTCTTGCTCCTTCCGGACTTACTTTTATCAATCATACTTCGTTTAAAGATTGGAATGGCAATTTATTGATGGGAAGTTTGACACGAAAGCATTTACTTAATATAAAAATGACAAATGGTATTCCTGGAATTGAAACCATTTTACTCCCAGATTTTGGCCGCATACGGAATGTGAAAATGGGGCCTGCAGGTAAAATTTATGTGAGTGTGGAGGATGGAGGAAGGTTACTTGAGCTGACGGCTAAGTAATTTTATTGATTGTAAAAGTGGTTTAGTTTCTTTGAGAACACATTCAATTCAGGTAATATTTTCCTACATTCGTTTGAGTAAAATTTAAGTAGATAATTTAATCAGGTATTACTTTATCTAATGTCAAATGCCAATTAAATGCAACTTAATTCAAGCGATAGTGAGCATCAAGCTCACATGAAAAAAGTCCTAAGCCCCTTGATGTTATGGGGCCTGGGTGTTGGTTATGTCATTTCTGGGATGTATTTCGGATGGAATTTAGGGCTAAAAGAAGGAGGAACACTTGGGTTGGCCCTCGCGACGATCCTCGTTATTTTGCTCTATACGTGTTTTAGTTTTTCTTACGCGGAATTAGCTTGTGCTATTCCGAAGGCTGGCGGTGTTTTCGATTATGCAACGAAAGCCTTTGGGAATCAAATTGGATTTATTGCTGGTTTAGCCCAAATGATCGAATTTATTTTTGCTCCACCCGCAATTGCTTTTGGTATTGGCGCTTACTTTAATCTATTTTTCCCAGATATACCAATTCTTTGGATTTCATTATCGGCCTATTTCATATTCACAGCGCTCAACATTTACGGCATTAAAGCCGCCGCAACCTTTGAATTATGGATCACGATTATTGCGGTGGTTGAAATTTTGATTTTCGCCGGGGTTACATTGCCTCATTTTAAATGGGCGAATATGCAGCAAAACGCCTGGCCGAATGGTTGGTATGGAGTTGTTGCCTCTTTGCCCTTTGCGATTTGGTTTTTCTTAGGCATTGAGGGTTTGGCAAATGTAGCCGAAGAGGCGAAAAATCCGCAGAAAGATATTCAACGCGGTTTTGGTTCCGCACTATTCACGCTCGTTATTTTATGTGTGCTCGTATTTTTTGCCGCGATTGGTGTAGGTGGTTGGGAAGCCATTGTTTTTAAGAATGGGCTTTCTGGTGAAACCTCTGACTCCCCACTTCCCCTAGCGATGGGTCAAATTGTGGGAACGAATTCCTTGTTATTTCACTTACTTCTGACGGTGGGGCTTTTTGGCTTAATTGCTTCTTTTCATGGGTTAATTTTAGCAGCGGGTCGTTCAACGTACGAATTTGGATTGAAAGGTTTTGCTCCCCAATTTTTAGGAAAATTACATCCTAAATTTTTAACGCCTGCCAATGCACTTTTCGTCAATATGGGGATCGGAATCGCTGCATTATTGACAAATAAGACGGCTGAAATAATAACGGTTTCCGTAATGGGTGCCTTGACACTGTATTTTATTGCCATGCTTTCATTACTTCAATTACGCAGGAATGCCCCTAATTTAGCAAGGCCATTTTCAGTTCCTGGGTACCCGTGGTCACCCTTAATTGCCCTCGTACTCTCTGGTGCTTCTTTCCTTTTAATTGCATACAATAATTCAAATTTGTTTTTTATTTATGCTGGGATCATCCTAATTTGCTTGCTGTTTTTTAAGTTGTTTTTTCCAAAAAAATAAGGTCATCATGACGGAGAATCAAATTTTTGATTACGTGCGGGAACATCCAGACCAACGAGTAAAAGTCGCTTTGGTAGATATTGATGGGGTTTTACGTGGGAAGTACATTAGTACTGAGAAATTTTTCTCTGTTATCCATTCAGAAATGGGTTTCTGTAATGTGGTTTTTGGTTGGGACATGGCCGATGTGGCGTATGAAAATTCTCAGTATACGGGTTGGCATTCTGGCTATCCTGACGCCCCTGCGCGCATTTATCTTTCTTCCTTTAGAATGATCCCTTGGGAAAACAATATTCCTTTTTTTCTGTGTGAATTGATTGATTCCCCACAACATAGTGCTGCTGTTTGTCCACGAAATTTACTCGAAAAAGTTATAGATGTGGCGCAAAAATCCGGATTTACCCCTTTCTTTAGTCAAGAATTTGAGTGGTTTAATTTTGAGGAAACACCTGCTTCCGTGCATGAAAAGAATTTCCAAAATTTAAAACCCTTAAGTCCTGGAATGTTTGGTTATTCAGTTTTACGAAGCACTTTACGCAATGATTTTTTCAAATCACTATTTTCGGATTTAGGATCTTTCGGAATTCCATTAGAAGGTTTACACACTGAAACAGGTCCGGGCGTTTATGAAGCTGCGATAACTTATTCAGGTATATTAGAAGCTGCCGACCGGGCTGTTTTGTTTAAATCATCAGTAAAAGAATTAGCCTATAAGCAGGGTATTATGGCCACATTTATGGCCAAATGGGATGAACGTTTACCAGGTTGTAGTGGGCATGTGCATCAAAGTCTTTGGGATGCAGGCGCCTCTAAAAATTTGTTTTTTGACGAAATGGATGAGCAAAGAATGAGTGCAACCATGCGGCATTATATTGCGGGCCAACTCCATTGTTTGCCATTTATTTTACCCATGTTTGCGCCTACGATCAATTCGTATAAGCGTTTAGTGGAAGGAGCTTGGGCTCCCACAACGCTTACTTGGGCAGTGGACAACCGGACGGTTGCTTTGCGTGCTCTTCCTGGAAGTAAGAAATCAACACGGCTTGAAACGCGGGTGGTAGGCTCAGATGTGAATCCATATTTGGCCATGGCCGCCTGTTTAGCGAGTGGTTTGTATGGCATTCAACATCAATTAGCTTTGCAAGAACCTACTATAGGAAATGGTTACGCTGATGTTTCATATGGACGTTTGCCGGGCAGTTTGCATCAGGCAACGGAGGCAATGAAACATTCACCCATTGCCATTGAATTATTTGGTGAAACGTTTGTAAAGCATTTTGTAGCTTCCCGGGAGTGGGAATGTCAGCAATATGGCCGCGTAGTGAACGATTGGGAAAAAAGAAGGTATTTTGAAATAATTTAAGATGGATTTTAATCAAGTAAGACAATTTAATTTCCCGACTATTATTCGGTTTGGGGCTGGAGCGGTAAAAGAATTAGCCCCCTATTTAAAAAACCATGGTTTTTCTAGGCCTCTGCTCGTGACCGATCCGGTGATTGCAGAACTTGGATTTTTTAAAAATATTTGTGCTGATTTAGCTCATGCAGGTATATCTGTAGAAGTTTTTTCGTCCATCCATAAAAATCCGGTTAAGTCGGACGTATATGCAGGAACGGCTGTTTGGGATGCAACAAACCGAGATTGTTTAGTAGGAATCGGTGGAGGTGCAGCTTTGGATGTTGCGCGTGCCATCGTACTTCAGGTAAACCATCGGGAGGATTTGTTTGTCTATGATGATTTAATTGGGGGTGATGTATATGTGACCAACGATGTTCCGCATTTTGTCACCATTCCGACCACCTCGGGTACGGGTAGTGAGGTGGGTAGATCTGCCATTATTGCAGATGATGAATCACATCAAAAAAAGATTTTATTCTCCCCGAAACTTTTGGCCAAAATTGTTTTTGCTGACCCGCTTTTAACCATGGAATTACCCGCTTTTGTTACTGCGGCCACAGGTATGGATGCATTGACTCATAACATGGAGGCATATTTAGCCAAAAATTTTCATCCTATGTGTGATGGAATTGCCTTGGAGGGGATGCGTTTAGTGGCGGAATCGCTGGTGGATGCGGTACGACAACCCGATTTAAATGCGCGATCAAAAATGTTGCTTGCCTCCATGATGGGTGCAATTGCGTTTCAAAAAGGATTGGGTGTTGTTCACTCCTTAGCGCACCCGCTTTCATCTCTTTTAGATACACATCACGGGTTGGCGAATGCAATTAATATCCCTTATGGAATGCGTTTTAACATCGCGGGTTTTGAGGATCGATTTGCCCGGATGGCTCAGGCCTTAGGTTTGAAATCGGAGTTAGGGGAATCGGTAGTTCAATATCTTTTTGACTTAAATTCAAAGGTTGGGATTCCCCATCGCTTACGTGAAATTCAAGTCAAAGAGTCTCATTTAGATACGTTATCAGCTTTGGCTTTTGCAGATTTTGCACATCCCAATAATCCAAAACCCGTATCTCAATCTGATTTTAGGGCACTTTATCAGGAAGCATTATAAGGTATGTGCACCATTGGAATAACTTCATCAGCGACCAATTTTCAAAATTATCCAACATGGATTTCGGGTGAAGATATCGAGGTTATTATCTTAGCATATCAAGATCAAAATACACATGATTTCGAGCGTTGTGATGGTTTTTTGCTGACTGGTGGAATCGATTTACATCCTCAATTTTACCAAAATCAACGAACTAATTACCCTAATTCTACGGATTTTAACGAATCACGGGATCATTTTGAAATAGCTGTTTTCAACTATGCTCAAAAGCAAAATAAACCGTTATTGGCAATTTGCCGGGGCCTTCAATTAGTTAATGTGGCCTTAGGCGGAACCTTATTCCAGGATCTTCAAGAAAGTGATTTTTTGAATCACCGAAAGACCGCTACAGGTGATTTTGAACATCAAATTGAGGTCGATTCAGATACCTTATTAGCAAAAATTTGTGGACTTACTTCTGGAATGGTCAACTCAGCTCATCACCAAGGCATAGATAAGTTGGGAAGCGGACTTAAAGTTGCTGCGCGTTCCACTGATGGGGTGGTGGAAGCCATTGAATATGCAGATCAGGAATTACCTTTTTTTTTAGGAGTACAGTGGCATCCAGAGCGGATGCAGATTCCTGCTTTTAACCTAGCTTTTTCACAAAACATTCGTTTTGCTTTTATCGAAGCGATGCAAAAAAAATAATATATGCATATCATTAATCCTGCTACTGAAGAAATAATTGCTACTATTCAAGAAGATTCAATGGATAGTTTGGCAATAAAATTTACCCGTTTACAACATGCAGCCTCTGCGTGGTCAGCAATTCCACTTCAGAATCGTATCGATATTATTGAGAAATTTGTGTTTTTGATTAAGGAAAACAGCGAAGAATTAGCGGCTATTTTAACGTCTGAGATGGGTAAGCCTTTGCAACAAAGTAGAAATGAAATTAATGGAGCCGGTGCAAAGGCTAGTTGGCTTGCCCAACATGCCACCCAATATTTAACAGATGAGATCATGTCGCTTTCAGATCAATTGACAGAAAAGATTGTATATGAGCCTCTAGGAGTCATTTGTAATATTTCAGCGTGGAATTATCCCTACAATGTGGGCGTCAATATTTTTGTGCCAGCCTTGTTGGCCGGTAACGCAGTCATGTACAAACCATCTGAATACGCGTCGTTGACAGGTCTGCAAATTGCCAACTACCTAATTGAGGCAGGCGTGCCGGAGGATGTTTTTCAAGTGGCTATCGGGGAGGGGGATGTTGGTAAGGCGCTTTTAGACCTGCCTTTTAATGGTTTTTACTTTACGGGATCGTATCAAACGGGTCAAATAATTTATACGCATGTGGCTACCAAGATGGTTCCATGCGTACTTGAACTAGGCGGAAAGGATCCCGTTTATGTGGCGGATGATGTGGTGGATGTGGTGGCTGTAGCTGCTGGAATTGCTGATGGAGCATTTTACAACAATGGACAAAGTTGTTGTTCTGTTGAACGTATTTATGTGCAATCGGCTGTATATGAGGAGTTTGTGCAGGCCTTTGTGGAAGAGGTTAACTCATGGAAAGTAGGTTTGCCCACGGAGGATGGCGTATATATTTCGGTTTTGAGCCGAAAGGCGCAATTGGATGTTTTGACTTCCCAAGTGGAGGATGCGGTAGCGAAGGGAGCTCGGGTTCTAGTGGGAGGGAAACGCATGGAGGGGAAGGGGAATTATTTTGAGCCAACGGTCATAGTGGATGTGACAAATGATATGGTGTTAATGCGTGAGGAAAGTTTTGGTCCCATTATTGGTATTATGCGTGTTGAGCATGATGCAGATGCCATTCGTTTGATGAATGATACAAATTATGGGTTAACGGCTGGGGTGTATTCGGTTGACCAAAATAGGGCAGAGGCCATTTTAGCTAAAGTAGATTCAGGTTCTGGTTATTGGAATTGTTGTGATCGGGTGAGTGCGGCACTACCATGGAGCGGTAGGGGGCATTCGGGTTTTGGCTCAACACTCTCCCATGTGGGTTTAAGGGTTTTTACGAAACCGAAAGCTTACCATTTGAGGAAGTAAGTGAGTTTGTCAACGAGTAGTTTAAGGGTTATTTATTTTTCCAATAATTAGCTAGGCTAGAACCATTAATGTTCATAACAGGTCCAAAAATGGCGGCTGGTAGTCCCACTGTGGCGACTTTTCCCATGGCCATAGCTAGACCAGAGGCTAATCCTGCATTTTGTAAGCCAACTTCGATGGCGATGGTTCTACAATCTTTTTCAGGTAAGCGGGTAAGTTTTCCGCCCCAATAGCCTAAAATAAAGCCAATAATATTGTGCATAAAACAAGCGATAACGAGTAGAGGTCCCACGGATATTAATGCATCCCTGCCATTAGCGGTAATAATAATGATGATTAATCCGATACTAATCATGGAGATTAGGGGTAATTGCTCTTGAAACCAGGCCCATCTATTCCCAATAACTCGATTGTAAATAACGCCTAAAATAATAGGAATTAAAATCAATTTACTGATTTCCCAAATCATGGCAATTAGATCAATTTCAATCAATTGGCCTGCCAAATTTTTCATCAATACGGGCGTTAAAATAGGGGCTATGATCGTGGCGATGGACGTTAATGTTAGTGAGAGAGCTACATTGGCCTTGGCTAAATAAGACATGACGTTCGAGGCTAATCCGCAAGGCATGCAACCAACTAATATGATGCCGGCTGATATTTCTGATGGGAAATCGAAGACTTTTGTGAGGCTCCATCCGACAAGTGGCATGATGGAAAATTGAAAAAATACGCCTAAAGCTACTGCTTTTGGAGACTTTAGCACCTCTTGGAAATCTGAAATCTGCATGGTAGATCCCATTCCAAACATAATTAACTGGAGCAATGGGATAATCAATATTTTAAATTTTACATCTCCATACCCAATGAATGGCGTGGGGAATTGCAAGGTTAAAACTACCGCAGTGACGATCCATAAGGTAAATGAAAATCCTTTAAGCGACTCTTTGGTGTGTGTTGATAAGGCAATGAGGGCAACGCCCACAATCCATAAAATTCCTGACCAAGATGAATCTGAAAGCAAAAGACCCAAAATGATTAGGCTGGCACCTGAAATAGCCAAAAATTTGAAATTGTTTTTCATGGTTGTAGGTTTTTCCGGTATTTATTTGGGCTAACGCCCATCATCTTTTTAAATGTCAGCGAAAAATGTTGGGGAGAGTAAAACCCTGTTTCATAGGCTATGTCAGCCAATTTAGTAGGCTTATGTATCATCAAATTCATTGCAATATTAATGCGAATTTTAATTAAAAAATTGATTGGACTTAAACCCGTTTCCATTTTCAATCGTTCACTAAATGCCGTTATTCCAAGTAGGCCTAACTGTGACATTTCGGCTACGGTCCAGTGATGTAAGGGGTTAGCTCTAATATTTTGTTCTATAATTTGGCTTATTTCTGCCTTGAAATTCAACTTAAGATTTGATTTTTGAGCCTCTCGAGCAAATAAGATGACAATTTGATCGATTATGTGGATAACCATTTCATTTTGACTCATTTCATGGACAAAAATTTCATTCGTTAATTGAACAAATAGTTTGGCTAAAAAGTCTGTTTTTGCAATTTTGAATTTTTGGAAATTTTTAAAGATATCTCCAATGTCCATTTGGTCATATTTTGATATTTTTGTCCAAGGGCCAAATTCAAGATCCTGATCTGTTCCAAAAAATCGGGTACGAATTACTAAATAAAAAAAAGTTGAACGTCTAATTTGATTTTGAATAATTTCCACATTTTCCCAAGGACAAACGACTAAGCAGTCTCCAGGAAGCATCGTATTCCTCCTTCCATCGATACTAATTTCAAAAATACCATCTTTAAAATAGAACATTCGGACACCATCGCCTTTGGGTAGGTAAACAGGCTTTGACTTTATTGCGTCTACTGTTTGAAAACTAAAGTGTTCAATAAAAGGGAAATGAGCACTACAATCATTAAAAGGAAATGTTAAAGCAAAATTTTTCATGTATTTAACGTTTAATCAAAACAGAAAATATTTTTATCAATCAAAAAAGTACTATTTTTTTTTGAAAAATGCGTAATTATTCAACTTTTGTTGGTAGGCAAAATATTGTTAGGTTAAAAAATTACACATTTCTAATTCGTTGATTTATATAATTTTTTCTTACAATTATTATGAAAATTCGTAACATAAACTTAATAACTATGCAAAAAAATTACAAAAAGAAACTGTTTAAGCTTTTGTTGGGGCTAGCTATCTTGTTGCCTAGCCTGGTTTTTGGCCAATCTAAAATTACCGGTTCGGTTAGTTCTGCAAAGGGAAATGAACCTATTGTTGGTGTTTCTGTTGCGGTAAAAGGCACAACGCAGGGTACGACCACCGATGCTAATGGTAAGTATTCTATTACTGCCTCGAATAATGCAACGCTCGTTTTTTCGTTTGTTGGCTTTGTTAAGAAAGAAATGAGTGTGGGTACAAAATCTATTATTAACGTAACGTTAACTGAGGAGACTACCTCCTTAGATGAGGTTGTTGTTACAGCTCTTGGGATTAAGAAAGAATCTAAAAAACTCGGTTACGCGACTACAACGATTACGCCGGAGGTAATTACGGAAAACAGATCTCCCAACTTCATGAATGCGCTTCAAGGAAAAATTGCCGGTGTAAATATTTCTTCTTTGGGAACTGGACCTGCTGGTACCTCCAAAATACGAATTCGTGGTCAATCTTCTTTTTCTGGACAAAACTCGCCCTTGATTGTTATTAATGGTGTGCCTATTGACAATACTAATTTTGGTACGAATCCAGGTAATTCAGCTTCTGATAATTCAATTGGAGTTCGCGGGGGTGGAAATACATCTGATGGTGGTGATGGTTTGTCTAGTATAAACCCAGATGATATCGAGTCGATGACAGTCTTAAAAGGTGCAACTGCTGCTGCATTGTATGGTTCTCGTGCTAAAGACGGAGTTTTGATGATAACGACAAAAACGAGGGGAAAAACGAAGGGTATTGGGGTTTCGTATAATATGAATTACACGAATGAGACACCATTAGATTTTACGGATTACCAATATGAATATGGCCAAGGGGAGAGTGGTGTTCGTCCTACTTCTGCAAATCCAACATCAGGTCAGTGGTCATTTGGTGAAAAGTTTCAGCCTGGAATGTCACAAGTATTATTTGATGGGGTATCTGTTCCGTACGTTCCCGTTTATGATCGAATTAGTAAATTTTTCAGAAATGGATCTAATATGACTAACACAGTTAGTATTGCAAGTAATAGTGATAATGGTGGATTTAATATGTCACTATCCAATATGGATAATAACGGTATTGTTTCAAACAACACGTTTAATAGAAAAACGATCAATTTAGGATTTGCTTATGACCTTTCCTCTAAATTGTCAGTGGCCGGGAATATTAATTATTCTAGTGAGTATAACAAAAATCCTCCTAATATCGCGAATCAGGATAATTCAATTCCAACGGCTGTTTATAATATGTCTAATTCCATGCCTTTTGATTTATTGGAACAAAAGGCAACTGATCGCAATGGTGATGAGTTTGTTTATTCTCGTTTTAGAAATAGAACAAATCCTTATTTTACATTAAATAAGCAATTTCAAAATATTAGAAGGGATCGTATTTTTGGAAACATTTCAGCCAAATATAACATACTTCCATGGCTATATGTTCAAGGTCGTGTAGGTCAGGATTATTGGTCTAGAGATCAAGATTTCAATAACTTCCCAACTGGCCATGCTTCTATTGGGCCAGCGCCTGCAGGATTTGTTAATGGTACATATACGCAGGAATCTAGAAGATTTAGAGAAACAAATACAGACATTTTAATTTCAGCTTCTAAGTCCTTCGGAGATTTTGATTTCAATTTAACAGCCGGTGGTAATCAAATGTACCGTCGGTCCGATCTAAATAGCACGCAAGTAGTCGATTTCGTTGTGAGGGATCTTTATACAGTTATGAACGGTCGTGTTAAAGATCCAGTTTATGGCTTGAGTGAAAGAGCGGTTAACTCGGTATATGGATCGGGAGAGATTTCCTTTAGAAATTATTTATTTTTAAATGTAACTGCGCGAAATGACTGGTTCTCTACACTTTCGCCGGCGAACAGAAGTATTTTCTATCCATCTGTTTCAGGTAGTTATGTATTCTCGCAGGCATTTGACAACATGCCCTCTTGGTTAACCTTCGGTAAAATACGTGCAGCTGTGGCTGAGGTGGGGAGTGATACGGATGTTTCACCCTATTCGAATAATCTCTTTTACGGGATAAACCCCAACTTATTTGCTAATCCTGGAGGTGCACTACAGCCAGTTGGTGGTGGTCAGGGTAACGTCGTTCCGAATGCCGGTTTAAAGCCAATGAGAACGCGCGAGTCTGAAATAGGATTGGAATTGAAAATGTTTAACAGTCGGGTAACTTTAGATATGGCTGTTTACAGGAAGGTGACAAGTGATCAAATTGTGTCAGCGCAAATTTCAGATGCCTCAGGATTTACAAATTCTTTGATTAATAGCGGACAAAGTGAAAACAGAGGTGCTGAGCTATTACTCAATTTAGTTCCTATTAAAACCGCTGATTTTCAATGGGATTTAACATTGAATGGCTCCTATAACATTACTAAGGTAATTAGTTTATTGTCTGATACGCCCGGTCAACGAATTACAGTTGGTACCCACGTATTCAACGGCGAACTTCGTCAGGTGGTTGGCCAAGAAATGGGTCAAATCTATGGCTTTGGTTATAAGCGTGATGCGAGTGGAAATAAAATTTTCGGAGCAAATGGTATTGCCATCAGAACACCTGATTTAATTTCGTTCGGAAGTGCCATTCCAAGGTATATAGGTGGTATTACAAATTCATTCAATTACAAAGGGATTTCCTTATCTGCACTTATTGACTTTAAATTAGGTAACAAGATGTTGTCCGGAACCAATTTTAACGCCGTTCGACATGGTTTACACAAAATGACATTAGAAGGTCGTGAAGGTGGAGTTACGGCGGTTGGTGTAAATCAACAAGGCGAGAAAAATACCGCTCGAGCCGGAGTACAACCTTTCTGGGAAGTAGTTCGTTCGCAAGCATTAATTGAGCCAGTTATTTATAATGGTGGATATTGGAAATTGCGTCAAATTACTGCAGGCTACGACTTAACTAAATATGTAGGACCTAAGTCTCCAATTAAAGGAATTAAATTAAGTCTGGTAGCAAATAATGTGTTTTTAATCAAGAAATGGGTAGATAATATTGATCCAGAGTCATTTGGTTATTCTTCTGATAATCTGGTGGGTATGGAATCAACTGGACTACCTACGACGAGAAGTTTAGGATTTAATTTAAACGTTAAATTTTAGTTTGTTTTAAACGAATAATAATATGAGAAATATAGCAATAATTTTATTTTCGGCATTGGGGTTAATAGGACTCAATGCTTGTGATGCTGGTTTTGATGAAATGAATATCAATAAAACATCAGCGATTGCAATCAACCCAGTCTTTGCATTAAACAATGCAATTATAAACACTACTCCTCCATCGGGAACGGTTGTTTATGAAATGGGGATAGTCCAACAAATGGTATCGCCTAACTCCGGTGTATTGACTGGTGCAAATTTTAATCAGGATAATCGTGATAATACGCAGCAAATGTGGCAACGGTATTATCGGTCTGTAATTCGAAATACGTATGATGTAATCGCTACCACCAAAGATCCGGCAAGATCGAATTTGGTTAATATGGCAAAAATTTTACAATCTTATGCTTTTTTGGTGTTAACAGATACGTATGGAGACATACCTTACACTGAGGCGGGTAAAGGATATACAGATCAGATAGTAAGTCCCAAATACGACAAGCAACAAATTATATACGCAGGTATTATTAAAGATATTTCGGATGCAGTTAATGCTTTAGATGCAAATAAGACTAGAGAAACTGCGGATGTGCTTTACGGTGGGGATGTAGTCAAATGGAAAAAATTCGGAAATTCACTTCTACTCCGTATTGGGATGCGTTTAACTAAGGTGGATGCCACACAAGCTCAGGCACTTGTTGCCAGGGCGTTTGCAGGTGGGGTTATTACGAGTAACGCTGATAATGTTTTTATTCGTCACGACGCGAATTATTTGAATAGCATAGGTCAGTTATTAAATGCGACAGAGGCAAATAACTTTTATTTGGCGGCTCCATTTGTTGATTATTTAAAGAAAACGAATGATCCGCGCTTGAGGTCTATTTCAGTTCGTTATGTGGGTGCAACTTCGGGTACTCAGCAAACTGCTGCTAGAGGAATCACGGACCCTGCCGTACAAATTGGCATGCCTTTTGGTTTTGATAATTCCTCAATTAGTGGACCAGTAAAGACAATTGGTTTGGCTAGTTTTTATGATTTTAGCCAGGCAGACAGAAATCGTATCAACAAAACTACAGCGCGCGCCTATCTAATGACAGCCTCTCAAACCAATTTGTTGATTGCAGAGGCTGTAACTAGAGGTTGGGTTTCAGGCAGTGCCAAGACGTATTTTGATGCGGGTGTACGTGCTCACATGGACCAATTAGGTGAAATGGATGCTAATAGTGGTGTTTCTTCTAGCGCGGTTGAGTCCTATCTAGTTGCCAATCCATTTAATGCATCCACGGCTTTGGAGCAAATTAATACGCAATATTGGATCTCCTCTTTCTTAAATGGAGCAGAGGCTTTTGCGAATTTCCGCCGTTCAGGATTTCCTAAATTAACGCCAAATCCATTCTCAGGAAAGGCTATTAAAGGAGATTTTATCAATCGCTTAACATATCCTAATTCGGAAATTTCAGTCAATTCCGCGAATGTGAAAGCGGCCATTGCGAGCCAGGGAGCAGATGATTTAGATACTAAAGTTTGGTGGCACAAATAAAATAATTTAAACCTATTTGATATGAAAGATTTTATAAATCGTTTTAGAGCAGAGGATAAGGTTAATGCTCAGGAGAATTCCAGGCGGAATTTTATTCGAAATTCTGCATTAGGGGGACTTTCCTTGGGTATGATTTTTGATCATGATACTGAAAAGGAAATGGAGTTTATTACTCAGAAAGTAAGTAAATCGAGTAATCCTTCTGCACTTAAAATTACGGATGTTCGAATTGCAGTAATTGAAAAAGCGCCTATGGTTTGTCCATTGATTCGAATTGATACAAATCAAGGATTAGTTGGTTGGGGAGAAGTGCGAGACGGCGCAAGTCCTAAGTATGCAATGATACTCAAAAGTAGACTCATAGGGGAAAATCCGTGTAATGTTGAAAAGATTTTTAAGCTTCTCAAGCAGTTTGGGGGTCAAGGAAGGGCAGCCGGTGGAGTTTGTGGCATTGAAATGGCACTTTGGGATTTAGCTGGAAAGGCATTTGGCGTACCTATTTATCAAATGCTTGGTGGCAAATACCGTGATGAAATTAGAATTTATGGAGATACGCCAGAGGTAGCAGATCCAAACGAATTTGCTAAGAAAATGAAAGAACGTCAAAATTTAGGTTTGACATTTTTGAAAATGGATTTTGGTATTCAACTATTAGCTGACATACCTGGAGCTTTAGTGGGAGGTAAAAATTGGGATGTAAAGAGGCAATGGGGTAATAATCCATCAGCAAAAGGGAATGCTCGTTCATATAGCTGGACGAAACATCCTTTTACCCGTATCCAAGTAACCGATAAAGGGATTGAGTATTTAGCTGATTATGTTGGTACAGTTCGAAATGTTATCGGGTATGACACCCCACTTGCAGCGGATCATTTTGGTCATTTTGATGTAAACACCGCGATTCGTTTAGGTCATGCGTTAGAGAAATATCAATTAGCTTGGTTAGAGGATATGATTCCTTGGCAGTATACGGATCAATGGCGTCAAATTACGGATGCAATCAATACGCCTACGTTAACCGGTGAAGATATTTATTTAAAAGAAGAGTTTATTAAGTTGATAGACGCTCATGCAGTGGATATGATTCAACCAGATTTAGCTAGTTCTGGAGGTATTTTGGAGACGAAGAAAATAGGTGATTATGCCGAAGAAAAAGGAGTTGCTATGGCAATGCACTTTGCTGGTTCTCCGATTTGCTTTATGGCTAATATTCATTGCGCTGCAGCAACGGAGAATTTTGTTGCACTCGAACACCATTCATTCGATGTTCCCTGGTGGGAGGATTTAGTGATAGGAATCGAGAAGCCAATATTCAACAAAGGTTTTGTCAAAGTTCCAAACAAGCCAGGATTAGGTGTCGAATTAAATGAGGAGGTTGTAAAAGCCCACTTGAAATCAGGTGAAATGTTCTTTGCACCTACAGATGATTGGACTAAGATTGATTCGTGGGACCGCGATTGGTCCTAAACTTTGTAAGGGTGATGTTCGCATCACCCTTTTTTATCCATATACTAACCTATTTATATCATGAATAATAAAGTAATCATATTTAGTTATTTGGCCATTAGCCTTTCATTTATTTCTTTCGGACAAAACATTCAAATGCCGAAAGAGATGATTATGACTTACTCCCAACAATGGAAGGGTGAGCGTTTTCCTGATGGTCGTCCCAAAGTTTCAGATGATTTAGTGAAAAGATTGGCTAAAATTTCCATAGAAGAAGCTTGGGGAGTTATGCGTGGTGAAGGATATGAAAGTCAATTCGAGGGGAATTGGCAAATTATTAACCCCAATAAGCCCTTAGCAGGCCGAGTACTTACGGCTCAATATATGCCAATGCGCCCTGATATCAATACGCCCATCATGGAAAAAGGGAAATCCGAAAATCGGAAAGGCTCATCTAATTCTTGGCCTATTGATCTTTTACAAGAAAACGATGTGTATGTCGCGGACGGTTACGGCAAAATTATTGACGGGACATTGATAGGGGATAATTTAGGAAACTCGATTTATGCAAAATCCAAAACGGGTGTTGTTTTTGACGGAGGTATCCGCGATTTAGAAGGACTTGAGGCCATTGATGGTTTTGTAGGATTTGTACGTGGCGTGGATCCATCATTTATTAAAAATGAAATGCTGACTGGAATCAATTACCCAATTCGAATTGGTCGTGTCACTGTAATGCCAGGTGATTTAATCTTGGGTAAAAAAGAAGGTGTAATTTTTATACCTGCCCATCTAGCAGAAAAGGTAATTTCTACTTCTGAGTTTATTGGCATGACAGATGCTTTCGGTCACTTACGTTTGAAGCAAGGAAAATATACGCCAGGGCAAATTGATCAAAAATGGACAGATGATATCAAGGCTGATTTTGTTAAATGGGCTGATGAAAATCCTGATAAGCGTCCGATGTCTAAAGCTGAATTAGCCAAGATTTTAAAAGATAAAAATTGGTAACTCAAATGAAAAAAATTTGTGGAGTTTTAGCTATTTTATTGGTTTCGACATGTGCTTGGGGCCAACAAATTTCCAAGGAAGAAATGCTTTTTTTAACCCCTTTATGGAATGGAGAGCGCTTTGCTGATGGTCGACCTAAAGTTTCAGATGCTTTACTTCAAAGGCTAAAATCCGTGACATTGGAAGAGGCCTGGGCGGTACTGAAAAATGCAAATTTTAAACATAATTATGAGGACGGTTGGCAAACTATAAATCCAGATAGTGTGTTAGTGGGTCGAGCTTTAACGGCTACTTTTATGCCAGGAAGGCCTGATATCCAACGGGTTATCGATGACCGTGGTCACACGAAAGATGGACGAATAAAGTCTCAAAATTCTTGGCCCATTGACTTGCTCGTAAAAGGGGATGTCTATGTAGTAGATCAGTTTGGTGCTCATGAAGATGGACCTACGATTGGAGATAATTTAGGGAACTCCATATATGCAAAAACAGGGAATGGGATTGTATATAATGGGGCCGTTCGTGACATCAATGGTTTAAGGGAATTAGGTAGGTTTACATCCTTTTTTCGAACTTATCATCCATCACATCATTTAAATAATCCAGACGGAGAACTAAATACGACGTTGGTGGGTATAAATACGCCCACACGCATTGGGAAAGCTACTGTTCTTCCGGGAGACGTAGTTTTAGGCCGGGATGGTGGAGTGATTTTTATACCTCCCCATTTATTGGAAAAAGTGGTAAAAACCTCAGAAATTGTTCGTTTGAGGGATATGTTTGGACATCAGCGTTTACGGGAACAGAAATATACGCCTGGTCAAATTGATAATCGATGGAGTGAGGAAATCGAGAAAGATTTTTCAAAATGGCTCAATGACAAAATTGATAAATTACCTGTTCCGAAAGAACAAATTCAAGATTATTTAAAGGGTAGAACCTATTAAAATATAAAAAACGATGAAACACAAATCTGATAGAAGAGAATTTTTTAAAAACGGATCTTTAGCAGCTTCAGCAGTAATGTCTGGGTCCATGTTTTCTTGGGGTGGTCGTTATGAAGAGGCTATTAATGTTAATTCAAAATTATCGGCCCCCACTGATTTAAAAATCACTGACGTTACATGTGGATATATACGGGGTGGATATCACTTATACGTTAAAATTTTTACAAATCAAGGTATTTATGGCGTTGGCGAAGGTGCCGATGCAACGCCAGGAACATATCATTTAGTAAAAATGATGGGGCAAAGGATTATTGGTAAAAGCCCATTAAATGTTCATCGTTTATTTGAGGATATTCGGAAAAGTGGATTTTTCGCTGGTGCTCAGTCGGGTATGTATGTAGCAGTTTTGACTGCTATTGAAAGTGCTTTATGGGATCTAGCTGGTAAATCGTTAGGATTGCCGGTATACCAATTATTAGGTGGAAAATTCAGGGATAAGATTCGTGTCTATATGGACACTGCTTTATATCAGAATAAGTTACCACAACCAGCTGATTTTGCTGAGGCAGCCAAAAAAGCGGTAGACATGGGATTTAATGCTATTAAATTCGACATTGATCAAGCCAATGATCCCAATAAATACGATGCATATAATTGGACTGCAAATCCAGCTGAATTAAGAAGAATGTTTGACCAAATTTCTGCAGCACGAAAGCAAGTTGGTCCAGATATCGATATTTGTGTGGATATGCATGGTAAATATGATGCTCCTACAGGCGAAAAAGTAGCGAAAATGATGGAACCATTAAATTTAATGTGGCTAGAAGAACCTATTCCTGCTGAAAATATTCAAGCTTACAAAAAAATAACAGACTCGACTTCCACGCCTATTTGTGCTGGAGAAAACCAGTATTTGGCGTATGGATTTAGGGAGATGTTAGAGATTGGAGCGGTAGATATTATTATGCCTGATTTACAAAAAGCAGGTGGTTTGGGAGAAGGTCAACGAATCGCAAATCTAGCCAATTTATACTATGTTCCTTTTGCTCCGCACATGGTTTCTTCATTTTTAGGTGCAATGGCAGCGTGTCATGTTTGTGCGTCAGTTCCTAATTTTTTAATCTTAGAATGGCAGGCGTATTTCCATACAGATCCGATGTACAAGGAAATAGTGATTCACAAAGGAGAATGGTTGGACAAAGGATTTATTCCATTATCTAATGAACCTGGTGTAGGTGTGGATATAAATATTGAAGCCATGCGAAAATATGCCGTAAAAGGTGTTCCATTTTTTGAATAGCCTTAACTTAACTTCTTGAGGTTTTTTCAGACTAGTTAATTTTATTGTCTTTTAACAGCTTTTCATGTGTTTTATTAAACAAAAGTGGATGCATTGTTAACTCAATTTTAGTAGAGTGTTTTCAATATGTAAAAACCACTTAGCTCGATTGGTTTTTTGGGAATTTAAATTGAAAATATCTTGAATAACCCTGTGATTTTAAATTTTTCGACATATTGAATGATTGGGTCTTTATTTAAGTTCAGATGTAATTTTTCATACGTTTTCATAATTTAATCATGCGGTTATTTTCAAGCATAGTATTTTCACTATTTTTGAAAGTAACATGCTGAATTTTAAATGATAATCGGATGAAAACCAACGCACTAATTCTCTTATTTTTAGGTAATATTTTTGCTATTTCTGCGCAGAAAATGTCACCCATTGTTTCCTTGCCCAATGGCTGGAAGTTAAGCCCTGCAGGTAAATCGTTTGCCTTAGGTGATTTACCATTAAATGTGGCTATCAGTACCTCAAAAAAGCTTGTTGCCGTGACGAATAATGGCGTCAGCGCACATAGTATTCTACTTATCGATGTTAAATCGGAGCAAGTTATTGATTCTGTTATCATTCCAAAAGCATGGTATGGACTTGCCTTTAGCCCAGATGATCACTTTTTATATGCCGCTGCAGGTCATGATAATAAGATTGTTCGCTATGAAATCATTCAGCAAAAGCTGACAAAAAAAGATGAAATTAGTTTAGGTGCCGCATGGCCCAATCGAATTGCCCCCTCAGGTATTTCCTACGACGCAAAACGCGCAAAAATTTACGTAGTTACGCGTGACAATCGAAGTTTATACATTATTGATGCCAACACACAAAAAATCGAAAAGCAATTTGGTTTGGACGGTGAAGCGTATATGTCGGTGATTAGTCCCAACGGACAAGAATTATATATTTCGTGTTGGGGTTGTAACCAAGTACTCATTTTTGACCTAAATAAACAAGCTTGGAAACAGTCTATCGCCGTAGGTGACAACCCCAATGAGATGCTACTCAGCCAGGATGGGAAACTATTGTATGTATGCAATGCCAATGATAATACTGTTTCAGTTATTCATGTGCCAACTAAAAAAGTAATTGAGACCTTGGATGCCGCTTTGTATGCAAATTCACCTTCAGGCTCGACGACGAATGGTTTGGCTATTGATCCGCGTACAAAAACTTTGTACATCGCTAATGCGGATAATAATTGTTTAGCTGTTTTTGATGTCAGCGTACTAGGAAAAAGTCGCTCAAAGGGATTCATTCCGGTGGGTTGGTTCCCAACGCAGGTGAAGTTTATCAATAATAAAATTTGGGTTGCCAATGGAAAAGGGAATACTTCCCTAGCTAATCCATACGGACCTCGGCCGATAAAAAATGGTCAAGAAGTGATATTACACGGTGCTGATATGAATGCTCCGAAGCAGGTACAATATATCGGTTCTATGTTCAAGGGTTCCATGAGTATCATCCCTTCGCCTACAGAAAAAGACCTTCAGACCTATACAAAAGCTGTTTATCGCAACACATCTTTTAGTCCGTCGAAATCAGAACTTGCTGATAAAGAGGCTCCTGGTTTTCCAATCCCAATGAAAATGGGGGAGAAGTCACCTATCAAATACGTCTTTTATGTGATCAAAGAAAATCGGACCTACGATCAAGTTTTATCTGATATGAAAGGCGGTAATGGCGATACAACGTTATTGCTGTTTGGTAAAAAGTATACACCTAACCAACATGCCATATCCGAAAAATTTGTTCTATTAGATAACTTTTTTGTTGACGCGGAGGTAAGTGCCGATGGGCATCATTGGTCCATGGGGGCTTACGCCACGGATTACATGGAGAAGAGTTGGCCCACTAGCTATGGCGCCAAAGGTGGTGGAATTTACGGTGAGGCAGAAAAAAATGTAGTCCTTAACAAAAACGGTTATATCTGGGATATGTGTAATCGTTATGGAGTTACATACAGAAGCTATGGTGAGTTTGTAACGAATGGAAAAGCCGCCATTCCTGCATTGGAGAAGCATTTTAATCCAAGTTTTCCAAGCTATAATTTATCGATTATGGATACGACCCGTTTACGCATTTGGAAAACGGAATTTGAGACCATGGTAAAGGAAAATCGAGTTCCACAATTTAATACGTTACGTTTAGGTAATGATCATACGGAAGGGCTTAGAATCGGTCGGCCTACGCCATATGCCCATGTGGCGGACAATGATTTGGCGGTGGGGCAATTGATCGAAACGCTTTCTCAAAGTCCAATTTGGAATGAAACAGCCGTTTTTATTTTGGAGGATGATGCACAAAATGGTGCCGACCATGTGGATGCGCACCGGAGTACGGCTTATGTGGCAGGAGGATTTGTGAAACGAAATTTCATTGATCATACGGCTTATTCAACCAGTTCCATGTTGCGTACGATGGAATTGATTTTAGGCTTAAATCCGATGTCGCAATATGATGCTGCTGCTATGCCGATGTGGCGTTGTTTCGATGCGGTTGCGAAGCCGAGTGATTTTAAAGCGATCGTACCCGACGTTGATTTACAGGCTAAAAACGTGGTAAAGAATGAATGGCAGCGTAAATCTGAATTATTTAATTTTGAAAAGGAAGACACGAATAATGATGTAGCATTTAACATTGTTCTATGGCACGGGCTAAAAGGGGATAAAATCCCATATCCAGGTCCTACGCGTGCGGCGTTTGTTTACCCGACACCAAAAAAAGATGATGATGATTAGGTATTAATTTTTTTTCGTATTTTTTGGGAATCTTTTAGATATTCGAGCTCGGTTAACATACTTTTCGATTCGCACAATATTTAGTTGATGAAGTAAGTGTACGTTTAAATCTAAACCTTTTATCATGAAAAAATTATGTCTATTGTTTGTGTTTTTTGCTTTCAGATTGCAAGCGGATGTCCAATTGCCCGCGATTATTGGCGATCACATGGTCCTTCAGCAAAAAGCAAAAGTTACTTTGTGGGGATGGACTACTAATCCCGCTGAGGAAGTTAAAGTGACTGTTGATTGGGACACAACGCAGTACAAAACGAAGTCGGTTTTAGGCCATTTTTCCTTGCAAATTTTTACGCCGAAAGCGGGTGGAAATCACCGCATTACCTTCAAAACAAGTGGAAATTCGTTAGTCGTTTCTGATGTTGTTTTTGGTGAAGTTTGGGTGTTTTCTGGCCAAAGCAATATGGAGTGGAGTGGATCTCAGAATTTACAAGAGTCTATTGATGAGATGCCGAATGCCACGAATGATCAGATCCGGTTTTTTTACATTCCCAAAGGCACGGCTAAATATCCGCAAGAGGATGTACGAGCCAAATGGGTGGTGTGTAATCCCACAGACATGAAAGCCTTTTCAGCGATTGGGTATTTTTTCGGCAAAAAACTACACGCTCAATTGAAGGTTCCGATGGGGCTTATTAGTTCGAATTGGGGTGGGACAAAAGCGGAAGTTTGGATTGCCCGGGACTCTGTCATGAAAAAACCGCATTTGGTTCAAGCGATAAAAAATAACCAATCGAGCATTGGAATGAATTATAATGCCATGATTGCACCAATTGTCAACTACAATATTGCGGGTGTTTTATGGTATCAAGGAGAAAGTAATGTTGGCCAAAATGGGACTTATGCCGAATTGATGAACGATTTGATTCTATCATGGCGGTCGGCATTCAACAAAAATTTCCCCTTTTATTTTGCTCAAATTGCACCATACAACAAATATGGCGATAACATCAATGGTGCGAAATTGAGAGAGGCCCAAACGAAAAATTTAGCCTTAGAGAATACAGCGATGGTTGTATTGTCGGATTTGGTTCCTGACGTGAGTAATATCCATCCTACGATTAAAGTTGAAGTGGCTAATCGTTTTGCCAATTTAGCTTTAGTTAAACATTATGGCCAGGAGGCAGGACCAATTTTCTATCCTAAATACGATCGTTTAAAGATTGAAAATGGAAAAATTAAGATTTATTTCCGCGAGATAACAAGTAAACTCGTATCGAAAGATGGCGATCCTAGTCACCTAATGATTGCCGGGGAGGATCGTAAATTTTATCCAGCAGAAGGTAAAATCAGTGGCTCTGTATTAACCGTTTCCAGCCCAGAAGTACCTAATCCTGTTGCGGTGCGCTACGCGTTTAAAAATGACAGTATGCCTAATTTGTTCAGCAAAGAAGGTTTGCCTGTTAATTTATTCAGAACTGATACGTGGGAGGATTAATCAAAATTATTATTTTGATGTGTTTACTGTAGTAAAATGTTGGCGTAATTAAAATCAATTTTTACCTCATATTAATTTTTCAAATTTAGTTTTCATTTGAATTATAAACAAAAAAGAGGCCTTTATACAAGGCCTCTTTTTTATAATAGATTTACACAAAACTAATATCCCGGATTTTGCTTTAACTTGTTATTGTTTCTTATTTCAGCAGTTGGTATTGGGAAAAGAAGTTCCTTTTGGGAAAGAGTTGGACCATAGGAGAATTTATGTCCTACGTATGGTTCGAATTTTTTCGTAAAAACATTGAATGCTTTACGTAGTCTGACCATATCGTACCAAGTTTTATTTTCAAAACTTAGCTCATACCATCTTTCTCTCCAGATAGCCTCGCGTAATTCTGCTTTTGTTAAGCCAGTTAATTCAGGTAATTCAGCTCTTTTTCTGATCAAATTAACTGCATTTAATACAGCTGGGGTGGGTCCGCTTACTTCGTTTGCGGCCTCTGCATAGTTTAATAATACTTCTGCATATCGCATTATCGTCCAATTTAAATCGCTACTTGTTGTCGAAGTTTGAGCAACAACATCAAAGTGCTTAAATATATAATAGCCCCCTAAATTCTTTGATTGGCTACGGTTATTTCTTAAGGTATAACTCGTATAATAGAATTGCTTTTCAGCTGCCCGTTTATCGCCTTTCTCATAAGACTCAACAAACTCTTTATTCGCAAATATTGCACCGGTTTCAGCAGCATAATTGGAGATGCCTTGGTTGTATGGAATAATAGCAGTTTGCAAACTTGAAGCTATAATGTTAACCAAATATTGAACTTGAAAAATATTTTCAATGCTATTTCTTCTTGACGGAAGATGTAAATCATCATAAGACGTGAAAAGCGAAAACTGATTAGAATTCATCACATCTAGTGCTTTTTCAGCTGCCTTTGCAAAATTTTCAGGTTTGTTTAACGGGAACCCTGCCATTGTTAAATAAACACTTGAAAGCAATGATTTTACAGCACCAATTGAAACTCGGCCTGATGCATCCCTTGTCGGCAATCCAGATTTTTCTGCTTCTAGTAAATCGCTTTCAATTAATTTATAGATATTTTCGACAGACGCTGGTTCAGGATAAAGATCCTTAGATCCTAAGCCAACAGGTTCAGTTATTAACGGCACGGACCCAAAAATTCTTACGAGTTCAAAATAATAAAATGCTCTTAAGAATCTTGCCTCTCCTAAACTTTTCTTCTTTGCTACTTCATTCATCGGTATACCCGGAATTTTGGCAATGGCCAAATTAGCATTGGCAATTCCCCTGTAATAGCTAGTCCAATAGGTTTGGCCGTAGCCATTATCTGAATTGTTATTTAAGTTTCTGACAAATATTGAATTTTGGGCTTGCCCAAGTTCAGTATTGGCAAGTCCCGTAGCAAACTCAGTCATCATCCAAGGGCCACCACCAAAACCACTGACTAGGACTGGTTGTAAATCCTGATAAATTGAATTCACGACGCTCTCTGCATGCTCTGGCTTCGTAAAATAATTTTCATTTGTAAAATTTGATTTATCGGGTTCCTCTAAAAACTCAGAGCATCCACTGAAGATTAATAATGAACTGATTATTAATACGTAGTACTTCTTTTTATTGAATTTCATCTTAGTATTATTTTAAAGTGATAATAATTAAAGACCAATATTTAAACCAATCATAAATGTCCTCGCTTTTGGATATTGGTATAGATCGAATCCTTGATCAAATGCTGCACCTGTATTCGCGACCTCAGGATCATAGCCTGGAAATTTTGTGGCCAAAAAGAAATTTTGTACCGAGACAAATGCTCTTAACTTACTTAATTTCATTTTTCTTACTACATCAGGTGAAAATTTATAGGAAAAAACAGCATTTCTGCCACGTATAAATGAGCCATCAATTATCTTATCCGTATCATTAAATGTATTATAACCAGCAGAAACAGGACGTAATTCCGCCAATGTCGCGGTCTGGTTTGTAGGCGTCCAACCGTTTAAGACAGTTTTGAAACTATTCGCAATTCCAACTCTGTCTTCAGCTGAATGTTTACTCCGCCATAAAACATCATTTCCAGACATAAATTGCAGGTCAACCATCAACTCAAAGTTTTTGACTGTGAATGTATTAATAAATGAGCCGAAACTATCTGGAATACCCTTACCAATAATTACCCGGTCATTATCATTGATTACGCCATCATTATTTGTATCCTGATTTTTAATATCACCTGGTTTTTTACGGTATTTTGCAGCTAGTCCCTCTTCAGCTATGGTATATGTTCCTTGATTAACATAACCAAAGAATGAACCAACCGGCTCTCCTACTCGAACAATTGTTGCACCTAGAAATATGTCCGAACCACCAGCTAATTCGACTACCTTATGTTGATTGAAGGAAATATTGAAATTAGAATTCCAAGAAAAATTAGGTGTGGTAATATTGACTGAATTAATACCTATTTCTAAACCGCGATTTTCCATACTTCCTACGTTTTTACTAACCGTGGTAAATCCACTACTTGAAGGAACAGGAGCACTCAATAACATATCTGATGTTAATTTGCGGTACAGGTCTACCTCGATATTGATTTTATTGTTAATTAATCCTAGTTCTAGACCTACGTCAACTTGCGCTGTCTTTTCCCAACGCAAATCCGTATTTGCTAGTCGGTTGACTCCAATACCAACTTGCCGTGAATTATTGAAAATTACGGCGTAATTACCTAAACCAGCTAATGACTGATAAGCTGTAATTTCAGAGTTTCCAGTTATTCCATAACTTGTCCGTAATTTCAAGTTAGATACAAAAGGAATGTCTTGCATAAAGTCCTCTTCGATTACTTTCCAGGCTAAGGCTGCAGATGGAAAAACTGCGTAGCGATTTTCAGATCCAAATTTGGACGATCCATCAACACGCCCAGTAAATGTTAATAAATATTTATCCTTTAAGTTGTAATTAAAACGCCCAAAATATGACTCTAATCCATATGCACTTAAACTTGAAGATGATGCTGGTGTAACAGCCCCCGTACCTAAGTTATTGAATTGAAAATAGTCATCTTGAAATCTTTGAGCTCTAGCTGTAAAATTCATTCGGTCTACATGTTGAAGTGCTTGACCTAACATAGCGACAATTGAGTGATCTTCCGAAATTTTCTTAGTGTACGTTAGATAGTTCTCTATTTGCCACGAGTTATGACGATCAGAAGTTAATGCCGCATCGCCGCCTTGATTTCTCGCAATATAAAGTAATGTGCGACCGCCATAATAATTAGTTTCTTGATTTATGATATTTACTCCAACAGTTGTTCTTAAATCAAGTCCCTTTGCTAAGTTAATATTAGTATAAAAATTACCCATCAAAGATTGAGTCTTCAATAGAAACAACCGTTCTTCAGAAACTGTAATTGGGTTTGCGCCTCCCTCCATTCCAGGATAATTTTCATTACTTCCCCAGCTTCCATCGGGATATTTTACAGGAATGATAGGTAGGGCTTCCAAAACTTGACGCATAGCCACGATTCCACCATTACCCAACGGATCCACCTGACTTTCATTTTGAAAATTATAACTTAGACTTCCCCCTACTTTTAACCATGGTTTAATTTGGCTATCCAATACAAATCGGGATGAATATCTAGTCAAATACGAACCATTCATTAAACCCTCCTCATCTCTGTAACCAAGATAAAGACCATAACTATCTTTGCTATTTCCACCCGAAAAGCCTAGTTGATGATTTTGAGTTAGCGCCGGTTTTAACGACTCGTCTTGCCAATCTGTATCATATAAAGGCTTTCCACTCGAGTCAAATAAGAGTGGATTATTCCGTTTTGTAGCTGGATTTGTGTATTTACCACCCGCGAATCCTACTGGATCATATTTTTTTGCATTTATGTAAGCTTGATCTTCAACAAGTAAAAATTCCGCTGAATTCAATAAAGGAATTTTTCTAGGTAGAACACCGACGCTGAAATCAGTATCATAACTAATTCTTCCACCATCTTGACTTCCTCGTTTTGTAGAGATTAAAATAACACCATTCGCTCCCCTGGCACCATAAATTGCCGTGGCAGATGCGTCCTTTAGAATTTCAATAGATGACACATCATTTGCATTTAAGTAATCTATTGGCGTACTACCATTAGCTAAATCTGAAGCAACTAATATTACTCCATCTATAACATACAATGGATTATTGGCTACGCTGACTGATGTATTACCTCTAATTCTGATATTGGAACGACCCCCGGGACGTCCTGAATTGACAGATACGTTTACACCGGTTACTCGACCCGCGATTGCTTGATTTAATGATGCGGATCTACGTTCTTGGATTGCCTCAGTTTTAATAGTACCTACAGCTCCAGTCAAATCACTTTTTCTTTGCGTTCCATAACCTACAACAACAACCTCGGACAACTCCTCCGAATTATCTAATAGAGTTACGTCAATAGTCGCACGGTTTCTGACCGATTCTGTTTTACTTATCATCCCAACAGATGAAAAATTAATTACAGCGTTTTCCCCTGAACTAATTTTAATCGCATAGGTACCATCAGCATTTGTTACACTGCCATTTTGGGTCCCTTTTTCTGTCACCGAAACGCCTGGTATTCCAGTACCATCGGATGAACTTACTCTTCCTTTAACTTGCAAACTTTGCGCAAATCCTTGGAAAATTAACAACATAAACAACAATGTTAGTTGAATCTTTTTCATAGAAAATTGGTTTATAAATTAATTTTATAAACGAAATTCCATTTTTTAATTCAAAAGACTATCCTAGGTTAAGTAAGGATAGTTATAATTTTTCTTAGCAAAGCACAATAAACAGTCATATTGTGTGTATTTTCCAACAAAATTTAATTTAGCAAGTCAAAAAATTTCTGGCTCTAGTCTGAATTTTGGCTGTAAAATTATGATTAACCTAAGTTTTAGTCTTCATTAAAAGAACTTATCTTTTTAGGTCATAAAAAAGATTCTAAGCTTGGATATAGAAAATTGATTATTGCCCCACTTTTAAATTAAGCAATTCTCTCTACTCCTTGAAGACAAAGTGATTTTACTAGGTATTTTATGTAAAATCCCCTACGATTTAAAAATCCGATCCATTAAAATCCATTTTTCGCCCTTACCTGCCCAAGGTAGGGGCTTTTGAAATTTCCACATCAAGGCTTCCCATGCTGCGATTTTTGGATTAGTTGCATCAAATTCAGCTTTCTTTTCAAAGGTAAATTCATCCACTGTCTCCAAAATCATAAACATTCGATTTCCAGTTCGAAATATCTCGATGTTTAATACGCCCGCATCTATATCATGCTGGGTCACCTCCGGCCATGCATTTCCCGGTGCATGGAAGTGTTCATATTCCTTAATCAATGCTGGATCATCCACTAAATCCAATGCCAAACAAAATCGTTGCATATGCTTATTGTTTAAAATAATAGGTAAATGATTGAATAGTTTGCGTAGCAGCATCCTTTGAATTAGGGTACGGAAACGCTTCCGCAGAAACAAAACCTTCGTAGTTTATTTCTTGAAGAGCCTGCGCCACAGCATGAAAATCAGCATGTCCATTTCCTACTGGCCGACGATTGCTATCCGCAAAATGTACATGAATCACATATGCACCCGCCGCACGAATGCTCGCAGCCAAATCAACCTCCTCTATGTTCATGTGAAACAAATCAGCCAATAATCCCACATTCGAAATACCCCGTGCACTTAAAAAATCCACCCCATCACCGAGTGTATTAAGCAAATTGGTTTCATATCGATTTAATGGTTCATAGATAAGCGGAACGTTAAAATTAGCCGCATACTTTCCCAAATGGTTTAAGCCGAATGCCAACCAATCCATTGCCTGTTCTCTGTCTATTCCCGCCACCACATTTCCTTGCATTGAGCCAATGATGGCAGGTGCATTAAATACTGCACCAAACGTGATCATTTTTTCAATAAATGCTACGGCCTTTTTCCGAATATGTGCATCCGGATCCGTTAAGGTTAATCCATGAATTACCTTGCCTGCACCCGTTCCGACGGCGGCTAGTGCCAACTGATATTTAGCTAATTGAAGTTTAGTTTTTGACACATCGAAGGCATCTCCAGAAGCGGTAAATAATTCAACTGCATCAAATCCTAGTGAAGCCGCATGCGCTAAACTTGATTCTAAATCATCCCAATAAATCCAAGGGCCCACTTTTATCTCAGGTACCAAGGCAATCGTTGCGCAGGATTTTATCATATTAAGCTTGGTCAAAATCAACCATAATTTTTGTTATTCCCGTTGGATTTACCGCCCAATCAGCTAAGGCCGCACCTGCATCCGCCAAAGAAACTATTTTTGAGATAACGTCATCAACAGGAAATTTGCCCGCTTCTAAGTAGGCAATGACCTCAGGAAATTCCGTAGTACAATTTCGAGAACCTAAAATTTCGATTTCCTTTCGAACAAATAGGCCTGTGTTAAATTCAACGGCAGATTTTGCATAACCGATGCAAACGACCCGACCGGTATAAGCAACTTCATCAACCGCCGCACGATAAGTTAATGCATTTCCCACCGCCTCGATGATGACATCAGGCCCGTCTCCATCGGTGATGCGTAGTAGCGCCTCATGTAAATCCTCCTGAGTTGTGTTGATGGTGTGCGCCACTCCGATTTTTTTGGCGATGGCCATTTTTGAATCATCGATATCAATCGCAATTACCTCAGCACCGCGATTTACCGCGGAAGCAATTGCCCCCATGCCCACAATGCCACAACCAATCACCGCAACCCGATCTTGATTACTTACCCTTCCGCGGGCGGCGGCATGAAAGCCAACGGTCAATGGTTCGACTAAAGCTAATTCTTTTAAAGATAGTTTCTCCGACGCAAATAAATCCTGCCATGGAATGGCGACGTATCGAGTCATCGCACCGGGACGTCTTACGCCCATGGTTTTATTATCTTGACACGCATTTCGATGACCTTTTCTGCATGAAATACATTTTCCACAATTTAAATAGGGATAAACCGTAACCTTATTTCCAATTTTGAATGAGTCCGGTACCAAATCACCCCGTTCTTCAATAGTTCCACCCACCTCATGGCCTAAAATATTGGGGTATTCTTGTAACTCAAATAATCCCTTAAATCCATTTAAATCTCCCCCGCAAAAGCCTACCATCCCGATTTTTATCAACACGTCATTAGGGCCCACCTGAGGTTTCTCAATTTCCCGAATCGCTGTTTGGCCGATGGCCGTTAAAAATAATGCTTTCATCGTGTTTTTGAATGAGGTAGGTTGTTTTCTGGTTGGCCCTCAAACCACATTAAATTTTTAACTGGGGCAATGGCATTTGCTAACTCCGCTAAAATCCCATCCGGAATTTTAAAATCTAAAGAAGCAATATTTCGTTGGATCGAATTCAATCGACACATGCCCACAATAGTCGTCGCTATGTCCGGATGATCCATCGCATAGCGCATGGCCACATCACTCAAGCGAACGCCATATTCTTTACAAATTTGTAGGAGGGTGGGTTGGATTGCCAACATCTCTTTTGGGGCATTGTGCCAGGCTGGAAGTGCTGCATCTGACAAAATCCGTTGCATGAGCGGAGCCGCATTCATTAAACCAAAGCCCTTTTCTTTGGACAAAGGAACTAGTTCGTCATTTATTTCATCCTGAAGCAGATTGTAATGTGCCCATGAAAGGACGGTATCGATTTCAACTTGCCGCGCAATTTCGGCTAAATAACGAACAGGTAAGCCTGTAATGCCAATAAACCGCGCTTTACC